>NZ_JAHXYO010000020.1:0-98664 GCF_019969905.1 Rahnella sp. GSA61A
GGCAGTAAGATTGATAATACCGAGAGCTTGTGAAAGTTCCATTTAAAAAGGGTCCATGATGAGCATGAACCCTTTTTACACGAGCCACCGGATCGGTCAACTGATCCTTAAACGATCGGCATTAGCCACCCGGGCTCGTTTTGTCAGGAGATGAGCGGAATTCAGCGCGCCATCGGCAACGCCAGTGCATCCAAAATCAGATTCACGACAGTCTGCGGCTCCTGAGTTCCGTCGACCACATGATGGGCGGACTCCTGATAAAGCGCTTCGCGCTCATTCAGGACTTCTGTCATTTCTTCAGCGATCGGCTTGCCCGTCAGCGTCGGGCGCTGATCTTCCAGTGGTGCATCTTCCAGACGGTTTGCCAGGGTAGATGCAGGGGAACGCAGATAAATGACCGTACCATTTTCACCCATAAAATCGCGATTTTCCTGGGACAGCACCACGCCTCCCCCTGTGGCAACCACGGTCAGTGGCGAGGAAATGGCTTTTAGTGTCTCAGTTTCACGACGGCGGAAACCTTCCCAGCCTTCGCGCTCAACAATATCTGCCACGCTGAGACCAGAAGCGCACAGTAACGCCAGATCGGTATCGACAAATTTGTAGCCCAGTGCTTTCGCCAGAGCGCTGCCAACCGTCGTTTTACCTGCACCGCGTGCGCCGACCATGAAAATGGTTTGTGTCATTACCGCTATCCTTTATTCCCCGGGAGCCGTTAGCCCGCCTGATGAAAATCCATCATCAATATGAAGTGTGAGTGTCAGAAGTGGGTCATTGCACTGCCCTGCCGATGTACTCGCCAGATAGTACAACAAAAAAGCCTCACTGGCAGATTTTTGTCACCTGCCGGTGAAGCTTCTGTAGCGTTTTATTTACGCCGTTCAGGGCATCATACTGAAAAATCCTTGCTGCGCAATGGCCTGCAATAAGCTTTGCGAGCTCTATCCCCTAAGTGGCTGTATCAGCGAGGTTTACAGATATACACGAGTGCGGGCGGAAAATTCTTCACTACCCGGATTTTTTTCCAGGTGAAGTAACGTGATAACAATTTCTCTGACAGCTGGCTGTACTGGAATAAAACCAGCACGCCGTCTTTATCTTTCAGCTGTTGCCGTGTGGTCTGCAGAATCCTGATGCTGGTACGCAAAGGCATCGACAGCAGCGGCAGGCAGGAAAACACGGCGTCATACTGCGTGCTCATATGCTCGGCAGAATGCGCCATCACCTGCAAACGACTATCTTTCATCTGATTAAGCTTACGCACAAACGCGGGCTGTATTTCAAAAGCCTCAAGTCTGGCATCTGCCCGCATACGGCTCAGGATGCGGCGGGTCAGAACACCGTCGGCCGCGCCCAGCTCGGCGATATCCAGCGATGTTGTCCAGTCAATCTGGCTGAGCATCGCATGGCACAACCACGGTGACGAGGGCATCAGCGTCCCCATCGTGCGTGGTGAACTAATAAAATTCTGCAAATAAAAAAACTGATTCTGAATCGAAATCCCGGTGTTCTTAATCGTCATTCTTGCGGCATTTAACATTCAAACGTCCTCCTGGGGATATAGACCCTTATATCACCTTTAAATTCTTAAGAAATGATTAATAAGGGAATAAATCGCCTGAAAGGTTCATATAAAATAAATTACATGGGATGATTCTCAAAATAAATGTGATAAGAAGCGTGATACAGGGAATAGAAAAGGCCAATGTCAGGTGACATTGGCCTTCTCAACTTCATATAACGTCATTGAAACTAATAAGAATCAGACGAATTAAACGACTCGTTTAAAACACCAGATTTTTATTTATACAATTCAACGCTTGCCCGGGTCAGACTTGAATCCCCCGGTGTGTCTGCACCGATCACACGGTAGTGATTTGCACCTTTATCTGAGGCAATCTGGTTCAGCTGGTCATGCAAGCTGCCCGGAATCGTATTCGGCGCGCTCACAGACACAGTGCCCAATGACTGGTAATTACCACTTTGCGCCTGCATTTCTGTAATAGGCGTTGCAGCCAGGGCTGAGAATGAAGCAACAGTAATAGCAACAGCTGTAATTGCAGGTAACAGTTTCATATTACGCACCTTTCTTTCGTTAGTTTCGTTAATTAATGGGGCGGAAGTAATCCGTTGAATTAATTATCGGCGAATCAATGAAAGCGGACGTAATCGAATGTAAAGAAATTCAACCATTGTGGTAAAAATAAGGAGACAACGAAAGTAATCTTTTCAGTCACTCTAACTGCCGGAGAAATAGAGATATTTAATGGAGAAAGTATGGAGAGTTTTCAAAGTTATTTATAACCCGCACAACTTTTGCACAAATCGACGCCGGCATGCAATCACTGTTATGATTATTTTGTATGAATTTTCTGTTGCTGTGATCGCCTGCACTGTCAGGGCTACAGAGTTCGGTTTCCCGCGCGCGCGGAGAACCTTTGCATAATCATAATGATGAAAGGGAGTATTTATGGCGGGTGGTAGTCTTCTGGCCTTAATCGATGATATCGCATCGATTCTTGATGATGTGGCGGCAATGAGTAAAGTCGCTGCAAAAAAAACAGCCAGCGTGCTGGGTGATGATCTGGCGCTGAATGCACAACAGGTCACGGGAGTGAAAGCCGATCGCGAATTGCCGATCGTGTGGGCCGTTGCCAAAGGCTCGATGATCAACAAAGCCATTCTGGTTCCGCTGGCCTTACTGATCAGTGCGTTTATTCCCTGGGCCATCACCCCGTTGCTGATGATTGGCGGTGCCTATCTGTGCTACGAGGGTTTCGAAAAAATCGCCCATAAACTGATGCCGGGCGGGCATCATGAAGAAGAAAAACCGGCAGCCGCCGAAATAAAAAATGAAACAGAGGCTAAAACGCACGAAAAAGATAAGGTCAAAGGCGCGGTGCGCACCGACTTTATTCTTTCGGCTGAAATCATCGTAATCTCGCTGGGTATTGTTTCATCGGCGCCGTTCCTTAATCAGGTTACCGTGATGGTGCTGATTGCGGTGGCAATGACTATCGGGGTTTACGGGCTGGTCGGTGCGATAGTCAAAATTGACGACGCAGGTTTGTACCTGAGCAAGCTTGCCGGTGAAAGCAGCATCATGAAAGGTGTACGCGCCTTTGGCCGCAGCATCGTGAATCTCGCCCCCTGGCTGATGAAAATGCTTTCTGTCGTCGGCACCATCGCCATGTTCCTGGTCGGCGGCAGTATCATCAGCCACGGTCTGCCATTTATGCACAGCCTGATTGAGCCTCTGACGCACGGGCACGAAAGCTGGGTGAATACACTGATTACCGGTGCCACTGATTTAGTGGTGGGTCTGATTGTCGGTGCCGCCGTGCTGGCGCTGGTGATGACGGGACAGAAGGTGTTCGGTAAAAAATCATAATGCAGAAACATTGCGCCCTTCCTTATGCCGGAGGGCGCAATTCACCGCTATTCCCTTCAGTTCTTCGACGCCACCAGCATCATGATATCGCTGGTGAATGTGCCGTCAGGCTGGATCTCAAAATGTTTTACCACGTCGTCAGACATCTTTTTTTGCAGCTCGCGGATAGCGACGGCGAAATGTTCAGGCGTGCGCATGCGGGCGATCCAACTGGTGAACTCCAGCGGCAAACGATCTGTCGTCACTTCACGCGCAACCAGCCCGGCTTCAGCCACCATGTTCAGCCATTCGCCTGGTGAATAGTTGCAAACATGCGAGGTGTCGCGCAGCACCTCCACGGTTTGCAGATAAATATTCAGCAACGGATGCCCCGGCGACACCACATCCATCATGATAAATTTCCCGCCCGGCTTCAGCACACGCGCCACTTCACGCAGCGCCTGCCCGACATCATGCCAGTGGTGCGCGGAATAGCGGCTGATAATCACATCCGCGCTGCGGTCGTCGAACGGCAGCGATTCCGCCACGCCCTGTTGCACGGTGATATTCGTCAGTTGCTTATCCCGCGCAGCCTGCGCAACCACGTCCAGCATCTGTGATGACAAATCGTAAGCAATCACATTTTTAACCACACCTGCTGCGACAAAGCTGGCGTGCCCTGCCCCACAACCCAGATCAATGACCCGCGCCTCGTTATAGGGTGCCAGCAACCCCGCCAGACGGTGTAAATCAGCGCCCTGCGAGTGAACCGCACTGGTCAGATAATCCTGAGCCTGTGAACCAAACTGCTTATCTACGGCCTGACTGTGAGTATTTTTTGTGTTCATCATTGCTCCTGTCTGTCTTGTTTTTGTAATAAGAATGCGGGTTTCAAATGACCTCAAAATCACTATAGGCATTGTTCTATACGGGTACAATATGAGCGTTTATACTGGTATCAATTACACCCTGTTTAAGTGAATATTATGATTGATAACGCAGAGTCGCTCAGCGGACCGAAAGCGCTGGGCACGTTTTTACGGACTCACCGCGAACGCGTGACGCCTGAAATGGTCGGGCTTCCCGGTTCACCGCGCCGCAGAACCAGCGGTTTGCGCCGCGAAGAACTGGCACAAATCAGCGGGATCAGCGCAACGTGGTATACGTGGATTGAACAGGGGCGCGATGTGTCCATTTCCGCTGCGACCCTTGACAGCCTGGCCAAAGCGCTGCGCATGGAACCTGCGGCACGAGAGTATTTATTCAGTCTGGCGTCGGTGAAAGATCCGCAGGTATTACCCTCTTCCGGCGCACCGGACGCCAGCCTGAAAGACTGTGTCAGTCAGTTCGCCTGCCCCGGTTATCTGCTCGACAGTAGCTGGAATGTACTGGCGTGGAATCCGCAAGCGGAGGCGTTGTTCAGTGGCTGGCTGGGGGTTGATGAACACCCTAATTTGCTGGATTTTATGTTCCTGCATCCGCTGGCACGCCAGTTGGTCACAAACTGGCCGGAACGCGCCAAACGTGTAGTGGCGGAGTTTCGTGCCGAGACCAGCCATTACGCCCATTCTGAAACAGTCCGTCAGTCGGTAATCAGCCTGCGCGATCGCAGTCACGAGTTCAATCAGTGGTGGTCGCAGCAGGAAGTGCTGGCGCGTGAAGGCGGTGAACGCCGTTTTCATCATCCGCTTCAGGGCGAAATCTGTTACCGGCAACAGACATTTTTCCCTGCCGGATATGCAGAATGTAAGCTGGTGATTCTGGTGCCGGAAGCGTAAAAAACGAGGGTGGCCAGCTTGCTGTTTTTTCTCGTTTAACTGGCGTTTTCACCAATTGACATACAGATGCCGGATATGTGAGGCTGATTTTTTTGGTTTCCTAAATAATTGGTTTCCTCCATGACAGGATAATGCCCATGATGACTCGCCAGATCTATCAGGATGAAGAATTCGAAATTCGTGTAGCGACCGAACTTGAGGCCGTCACGCATTTAGCGGCGGTTAAAGCCTCCGTGAAGGAAATTGGCGCATGGGAATCCTGGTGTACGGATAAATATTCGCTTGAAGACAGCCGGAAATATCTGGCCGACAGCGAGCAGAAACGCCATCGCGGCGCAGAATTCAATTTCTGTGTATTTGAGCGTTCAGGCGGTAATCTGATTGGCAGTGTGGGCATCAACCGCATCACGCCGGAGTATAAATTCGCCAATCTCGGTTACTGGATCCGCACCGGTTATACCGGCCGCGGACTGGCGACGCTGGCAGCCAGAACGGCGGCGCGCTTTGCGTTTACCGAGCTGGAGCTGACCCGTCTGGAAATCGTGGTAATGGAGGGCAATGACCACAGCCGACGGGTAGCGGAAAAAACGGGCGCGATATCAGAAGGTCTGCACCGCAACCGGCTTTATTATCACGGCCAGCCGCGTGACGCCTGGATGTATTCCCTGATCCCGGGCGATCTCTGAGACTGGTTTCACAAAAAAGATAAGGCAACAGAACATGACTTTTTCTACCCATACCGTATCTACCGACTGGCTGGCGAAGAATCTGAACTCACCGGACGTGGTCATTATCGATTGTCGTAAATCCAAACCGGGCATTACACCGCCCCTAGATTTCCACGCAAAATATCTCGAAACGCACATTCCCAATGCGATTTATGTGGAAGTCGACAGCATCTCTGATTGCACGACCGGCCTGCCACACATGATGCCGACAGCGGAAGAATTCGCTGCGTCGATGAGCCGTTTAGGCGTGGCCGATACGCAAACCATCGTCCTTTATGACGAAGGCGATTTATTCTCCGCGCCACGCGTGTGGTGGATGCTGACCAGTTTCGGAGCCAAAAGCGTACGCGTGCTGGATGGCGGTCTGAACGCATGGATTGCCGAAGGTAAGCCGGCGCAAAGTGGCGAGCACACCCGCGTGCCCACGACGTTCAACGCCAGACTGGTGCGTCCGGTGGTCGTGAGCGCAGAACAGGTCAAAGACGCCATCGGTAACGTGCAGATTATCGAC
Organism: Rahnella sp. GSA61A; assembly: GCF_019969905.1. Lineage (NCBI taxonomy): Bacteria > Pseudomonadati > Pseudomonadota > Gammaproteobacteria > Enterobacterales > Yersiniaceae > Rahnella > Rahnella sp. GSA61A. The sequence goes on from NZ_JAHXYO010000020.1 coordinate 6,388, forward strand.
GCCCGTTCACTGGCGCGTTTCAAAGCCGAGGCACCGGAACCACGTCCCGGGCTGCACGGCGGTCATATTCCCGGCAGCCTGAGTGTTCCGTTTACCGAATTGACACAGGACGGACACCTGAAATCACCGCAGGATCTGAAGGCAACGTTTGAGCGTCTGGGAGTGGATCTGAATAAACCGGTGATCACCAGTTGCGGATCCGGCGTGACGGCCGCCGCACTGGCATTTGGGCTGGATTCTCTGGGTGTTAAAGACGTGCTGCTGTATGACGGTTCGTGGGCTGAATGGGGCGATATTAACGAAGATTTTCCGATCGAAACGCACTGATCCCATGATGCAGAAAAACGACAACCGGGCACCGTGCCCGGTTTTTTTATGTCGTTTTTTGCAATGCAGGCATCAGCTCACTGACGCCAAACGCCTGAGCTAATGCTTTCATCTGGCTGATGACGCGGTAAGCCTGCCGTGGCACTTCGGTAAATCCTTCAATAAGTAAGGGATGACTGATCGGTTCATCCACGATGTCATGTAACGCCTGCCGCAAAATTGCCAGATCCTCCGCAGAGGTCTCCCGAGAAGTAATCAACGGTAAACCCGGTACAGCGGCCGTTTGTCCGATCACCGCCAGCCCGCTGAGGGAGCGGGGTTCGCTACGGCGCAGGAGTTCCAGCGTCACGCAGTCAATTGCCGCGAGGTCGGCGAGATTCTGCTGAACGTAATGAAGCGATTCACGGTGGCTGCCGGTCGCCGTCGCCCGCGAGAAAAATGCTCCGTCTTGGGCCAGCGGCGCGACCAGTGCACGCAGGCTGTTATAACCTGACTGGGAGTCGGTGCTGTTAAACGCCAGCCGCCGGTGACGGAAACCGGCCAGATGCAATCCGGCATCCTCCTCACGCGCCAGCAAAAAACTACGGTAACGGAAACCATCGCAACCGGGGGCGTGATAACTGAATGTGCCTACCAGCTGAACCTGCGGCAAGCTTTCCATCAGCGGGAAACCGCAGGTCTGGCTGAGCAGTAAATCCGGCGCCTGCCAATGTGAGAATAAATCCTGCGGCCAGTTAAGCCTGTCCGGCGTGGAGGCGAGGCCAAGTTGCCTGAGTTTTTGGCGTAACACTCCGGCGAACGCTTCCACATCAGCGGGAGAAACCGCGTACATCGGCAAAGACATCAGCATCATCTGGCCACTCCGTCAGGGGGTATCCTGCTGATAATCATAGTCGCCTGGCACGGATTGCGCCGGAGATTTCCCGGCGGCAAAAGGATGAGCTTCGACGTCAACGGGTGTCTGCGTGTGGTCACGGAACCACTGGCGATAGCCGTGCACCACAAAACCCCCGCTGCGCTGAATATAGGCTTCGCGGTCAGAGACATAGATCTGGCGCAGCGCATACCATGGCACGCCGGGTAAATCGTGATGCACCAGATGATAATTCAGATTCAGAAACAGTAAACGCCACAAAAAACCGGCTTCATTCAGCGTTGATCTGGCCTGCGGCGCATGCTCTGCGCGATGCTCAAAGAAAGAACGAACTTTGGTCAGACTGAGTGCCGGATAACTTACTGCGAAAATAAAATACAGCGGCGACAGCCCGCGTTGCGCCATCCCGCTGAACACAACCACCAGCAATGCGCCATGTATCAGCCACATCCCCACTGTGCGCCACTCACCGCGCAACACGGCTATCAGCGCACCGGTCAGCGTACTGACGATATCCAGTAACGGGCCAATGAGCATTCTTCCCGGCAAGGTATTGCGCAGACGGACAACGGCCTTCATGGCGGGCGACAGACTTTCCCAACTGGCGCGGCTGAAATAATAGGCTTCAGGATCATCGCCGGGCAGCGTCAGATGTTCATTGCGGTGATGTTGCAGATGCGTGTCGCGATACAGGCCATAGGGATACCAGACCGCCAGCGGCAGCGTGCCAATCAGCTGATTCAGCCAGGGTTTGCGGGTCGGATGTCCGTGGATGAGTTCATGTTGCAGCGACATATACCAGGTCGTGAACCAGATAAGCACAGGCGTTGCGAGCCATGGCCCGAGATTATTCCAGAAATACACTGCCGCAAACCAGCCGCTGTAAACCGAGACAATCAGTAGCCAGGTGGGGATTTCCCGCCGCCACCAGAAATGGTGCGAACGGAGGGTGATTTTGGCCCGCTGACGGGCGCTGAGGTAAAACGAAGAGGACGCCATAATGTGCCAGAGTCAGGGAACCTGACACATTATCGGGTAACGAATGGATGCCGCTAACTAACTTAAATCACTATCTATTGCCAGCTAGCGGCTAACAGACTCAGCCCTTCATATCTTTTTGCAGTGCCTGAGTAAATTGTTCCATCGGGCAGAAGCCCTGTTTGTCGGCGGTACATCCTTCAATGTGCAGCGTCACACGTTCCGGCGGATTTTTCAGACTCAGCGCCACATTGTTGCGGATCTGACGGGCGGTCGGATAAACGTATTCAATTTTCATCAGATCCTTATCCGCTTTCTTGTCATGCCAGCGCTGGAAGACCACCGTGCCGCTGATAGGCGTCCGCTCGTACTGCCCCGGCAACTGATAATCCTGCGTTTTCAGTGCGGCCAGCAAGGAAGCGATATTCGAATCGTGCCCGACCAGCACCGCCAGTTTTGCCTGTTGCGCGGCTTTCTGATCGGCGGTTGACGCCAGTTTCGGGTCCAGCGCACCGGCAATAAAGGTCAGCAATGGTTTAGCCGCGTTGGCAGCAATCGCCGGCGAGCCGAAAAGTGTTTCGTGATACAGATTTTTGATGGTTTCCAGCTTCGTCCATTGGTCTGGCGTATCAATTTTACCCCAGGCAACATCTTTCATCGGGAAACCTTCGTAGTACTGCAACATGAACGCATCGGTCGCCCCGGTGGCCATACGCAGCGGCCCGGTAATGCCCGGTTCTTTGCCCTGTGTCAGCACCACGTCTGACGGCTGCGAAGCCAGATCGCACTGCTGTTTCTCTTTACAGATTTTACTGTTTTTATAATCGAGGATGCTTTCCAGCAACTGATAGTTCGGCTTGAGACGCTGATTCAATCCCGTCAGACCGCCCTCACCCGCGTGCTGATTAATGGAATTCAGGGCGCTGGTTTTGAAGGTATCGTTCACTTCTGCGGTAATAATCGGGTTAAACACCGGATCCATCTTGCCGATTTCTACGCGGTTAAGCACCGCGACATCGCAGCCGGGAAAAGCGCCGGTGGTGAAGTGTTTCGCGGTATCAATGGTGCGCGGCAAACTGTTGGCGTAGGTAAAGACCTGCGCATTTTCAGGGCACCCGGCGGCAGGCAGCAGTTTGTCTTTCGCCAGCCAGGCACGGAAATAATGCCCCATATGTTCGGAAACCTGACCGCCTTTCGGTGTCAGCAAACCGCCTTCGGTTTTCCATACCGGCCAGGTGTGTGTTGTCGATTCGGCCAGCACATCGCCATAATTGACCAACGGGGCGCGGATACCGTGCCGGCTAAGCACCAGAACCTGTTGCAGTTCTAAATTATCGGACTGGGCGGCCTGAGCGACGGGCAACGTGAGAGGTAAAACGCAGGCAAGTGCAGACAATGCAAAATAACGGGATGCTTTTTTCACGAGTGATCCTCTTGATGAAGTGTTTTGTAGATTCCCTGAAAACAAAAAACACCGCAGAAGCCAACAGATTGATTCCTGCGGTGAATTTTTAGCATAGTGGAATATTCATCAGAAGTGGGGGATCAGGTTCACAACCTGTGTCCGGGCTTTGTACAGTCACAAAAAACGCATCAGAACTGATAACGCAGCCACGCAAAGAACACATTGCCGTTATTGTAGGTTCCCGGAATATACGTCGCCTGGAAGGTCAGTTTGTTATAGCCGACAGAAGCCAGCGGTAAAACAATCGGGATAGGAATATATTCATAATCGTCACGCGCCGTCACCGCCGCGGTATACCCCAGCCCTAAGCGAAAGTTTTTATCTTCTGCTGGCGTCCATATTTTTTCCCAGCCGTAACCGCCGATGGGTTCCCATTTATTGTGGGAATCTTTAAACGCCATAAAATAAATGCCATTCCAGTTACCCTTTTCATCATATCTGGAAATACCATAGCCTCCCCCCCACGGACGTTCGTTGTATTTATCGGTTTTCTCTTTATCGTAGGTCAGACGGTTATGCCAGGTGATTACCGGCAGATACAAATCCTGTGCATCAGAATCATTCCAGGTCGTTGATACTTTATCGGTGAAGTCTGACCACACGTTCGCAGCCAGCGATTTGTACTGAATGGTATCGGGATCGCTGACGGGATTAGTACCACTATTATTAGCTGATGCTGACGCACTCACACTGATGGCGCCAAAAAAAATGATTTCCCTGATAACGTTTCTAATATTAACGATGTGCATTTATTGTTTTAACTCCATGTTGAAGCTCTATCATAACTCCATCATGAATGAAGAATATAAACACGGATAAAACAAAAATACTGTAAATCGTTAATCATCTGAATTTTAAGAAAATGGTTTTCCAATTATCAGATTTTTCCTGAAACCAATACAACATTTCTTACACTTACAAACATTACTTTAAAGACTATTCCTATTAAATTTGCAAACGCAGCCAGCCAAAAAGTACATTCCCCTTAGAATTTGTACCGGGAATATAGGTAGCCTGGAAAGTCAGTCTCGAGTACCCGACAGACACCAGCGGCAGGACTAACGGGAAGGGGACGTAATCATAATTATCCCGCGCCGAAACAGCGGTTATATACCCTGCCCCCAGACGAAATTCTTTATCATCCAGTGGCTGCCATATTTTTTCATAAGCGTAACCGGCCACAGGCTCCCATTTATTAAAGGAGTCTTTAAAGGCCATTGCATAAATCCCGTGCCAGTTTCCTTTTTCATCATAACGTGAAATACCATAACCGCCGCCCCACGGATGTTCATTATACCCATCAATTTGTTTTTGACTGTGTGTATGCCGGTTATGACGCGTTAATACAGGCAGAAAGAGATCCTGCTGCTGAGGTGCCATCCATGTTTCAGCAACATTATTTTTATAGGAATCCCATAAGCCTTTATCATTTTCTTGCGAGGAAACATTCTGCTGCTGAGAATTAATAACATTATCTTGCGCCTTAACATTAATTGAAAGCAATAATGAAAAGGTTAAAAATGCAAAAGCGAATGCTGCGCGATAATTCACGGAATATAAATTTTTCATTGGCGTTAAAGCCCTGTTGAGTTGACCGGGGCAGTATATAACGACAAACACATATAAATAGTTAATCATTAATTAAGCAATGATAAACCACATGAATATAATAAAGTTATTTCATTATAAAACAATGCATTAGAAATTTATGGTCGCGTGTAAACTGAAATTTTCTTTTACACAGAGCCGCTTTGGCTGAAGTTTACTTCTTTGCCGGATACCCGGATACAAAAAATCCGCAGGCTTTCGCACTGCGGATTTTTATTACTGAGGCTTATTAAGCATCAACCAAGCTGTTTACGCGCATTACGGAACATGCGCATCCACGGGCTGTCTTCGCCCCACTCTTCCGGATGCCAGGAGTTGCTGACCGTGCGGAAAACACGCTCCGGGTGCGGCATCATTACAGTGACGCGGCCTGACAGGTTAGTGACCGCGGTGATCCCGTTCGGGGAGCCGTTAGGGTTCGCCGGATAGTTTTCGGTCGCATGACCGTTATTATCCACAAAGCGCAGCGCCACCAGATTGCTGTGCTCGATTTGCGCCAAATGCGCGGCGTCACGGACTTCCACGTGTCCTTCGCCGTGGGAAACCGCGATTGGCATACGTGAACCGGCCATGCCCTGCATAAACATCGACGGGCTGGCCGTCACTTCCACCAGGCTGAAACGCGCTTCGAAGCGGTCAGACAGGTTACGCACGAAGCGTGGCCAATGCTCTGCGCCCGGGATCAGCTCTTTGAGGTTAGACATCATCTGACAACCGTTACACACGCCCAGTGCCAGCGTCTGCGGACGGTGGAAGAATTCTTCAAACTCTTCACGCACGCGGTCGTTGAACAGGACGGATTTCGCCCAGCCTTCACCCGCACCCAGCACGTCACCGTAAGAGAATCCACCGCACGCTACCAGCGTGTGGAAATCCTGTAAATCACGGCGACCGGCCAGCAGGTCACTCATATGCACGTCAACCGCATCGAAACCGGCACGGTGGAAAGCAGCAGCCATTTCAACGTGTGAGTTCACACCCTGCTCGCGCAGAACGGCGACTTTCGGACGCGCACCTTTGGCGATGTATGGCGCGGCTACGTCTTCATCCGGAGCGAAAGTCAGTTTGACGTTCAGACCCGGATCGAGATCGTTGGTTTTCGCCTGATGTTCCTGATCGGCACATTCAGGGTTATCGCGCAGACGCTGCATCTGCCAGGTGGTTTCTGCCCACCAGGTGCGCAGCGTGGTACGGCTTTCGCTGTACACAGGCTTACTGCCGGAAGTGATGATGAAGCGATCGCCGGTTTCCACGGTACCGAGGTAATGCGTGCAATCCGCCAGACCAAAATCAGCCAGGGTTTTTTCCACCGCTTCACGGTCTGATGCACGAACCTGGATCACGGCGCCCAGTTCTTCGTTGAACAACGCAGCCAGCACATCGTTGCCCAGCGCAGCAATATCTGCAGTCAGGCCGCAATGCCCGGCAAAGGCCATTTCAGCCAGCGTCACCAGCAAACCACCGTCGGAACGGTCATGGTAGGCCAGCAATTTCTGTTCAGATACCAGCGCCTGCATGGCGTTGAAGAAGCCACCCAGTTGCTCTGCGCTGCGAACGTCAGCAGGCGTGTTACCGAGCTGGCGGTAAACCTGTGCCAGCGCTGTCGCGCCCAGTGCGTTATGACCTGCCCCCAGATCCACCAACAGCAATGCGGTGTCACCCTGGTCGGTGCGCAGTTGCGGCGTCACGGTATGGCGGACGTCTTCGACACGGGCAAACGCGGTGATTACCAGCGACAGCGGAGACGTCATCTCGCGTTGTTCGTTACCTTCCTGCCAGCGGGTTTTCATCGACATGGAGTCTTTGCCCACCGGAATAGTAATACCCAGCGCCGGACACAGTTCTTCGCCCACCGCTTTTACAGCCGCGTATAAACCGGCATCTTCGCCCGGGTGACCGGCCGCAGACATCCAGTTAGCAGAAAGCTTAACGCGTTTCAGGCTGCCGATTTCCACCGCAGCAATATTCGTGAGCGCTTCACCAACGGCCATGCGACCAGAGGCAGCGAAGTCCAGCAAGGCAACCGGAGCGCGTTCGCCCAGTGACATCGCTTCGCCGTGGTAGCTGTCGAGGCTGGCGGTGGTGACTGCGCAGTCGGCTACCGGGATCTGCCACGGGCCGACCATCTGGTCGCGCGCGACCATGCCGGTGACGGTGCGGTCGCCGATGGTGATCAGGAAGGTTTTCTCAGCAACAGCTGGCAAATGCAGAACGCGATTTACCGCTTCCGCAATCTGGATGTTTTCCGCATTTAGATCGTCACCTTTCGCTTTCAATGTGGTGACGTCGCGGGTCATTTTTGGCGTTTTACCCAGCAGGACATCCAGCGGCATATCAATTGGCTGGTTGTCGAAATGGCTGTCTTTCAGAGAAAGATGCATTTCTTCGGTGGCTTCACCGATGACCGCGTAAGGTGCTCGTTCACGCTGGCAAATCGCATCGAACTGTTCAAGCTGCGCCGGAGACACCGCCAGCACATAACGTTCCTGTGATTCGTTACACCAGACCTCCAGCGGGCTCATGCCCGGTTCGTCGTTCAGGATGTCACGAAGCTGGAAACGCCCGCCACGGTTGCCATCGCTGACCAGTTCCGGCATGGCGTTGGATAAACCGCCGGCACCGACATCATGGATAAATAAAATCGGGTTGGCTTCGCCCAGTTGCCAGCAGCGGTCGATCACTTCCTGACAACGGCGTTCCATTTCCGGGTTGTCGCGCTGTACGGAAGCAAAATCCAGATCGGCATCAGACTGGCCGGAAGCCATAGAAGACGCCGCGCCGCCCCCCAGACCGATATTCATCGCCGGGCCGCCAAGTACAATCAGTTTCGCGCCAACCGTGATTTCACCTTTCTGCACGTGATCGGCACGGATGTTGCCGATACCGCCCGCCAGCATGATCGGTTTGTGGTAACCGCGCAGTTCAGGGCCGTTGTGACTATTGACGTTTTCTTCGTAAGTACGGAAGTAGCCCAGCAACGCCGGACGACCGAATTCGTTGTTAAATGCTGCGCCGCCCAGCGGGCCATCGGTCATGATATCCAGCGCGGTAACGATACGATCCGGCTTACCGAAATCTTCTTCCCACGGCTGTTCAAAACCAGGAATACGCAGGTTTGACACGGAGAAACCGACCAGACCGGCTTTCGGTTTCGCGCCGCGACCGGTTGCACCTTCGTCACGGATTTCACCGCCGGAACCTGTGGCCGCACCCGGCCACGGAGAGATCGCCGTCGGGTGGTTATGGGTTTCGACCTTCATCAGGATATGCGCCTGCTCCTGATGGAAATCGTACAGACCGTCTTTCGCATCGGCGTAGAAGCGACCGACCTGCGAACCTTCCATCACGGCGGCGTTATCTTTATACGCGGACAGCACGTGATCGGGAGTGTGTTCGAACGTGTTCTTGATCATCTTAAACAGGGATTTCGGCTGCGTTTCGCCGTCGATAATCCAGTCTGCGTTGAAGATTTTGTGACGGCAGTGTTCTGAGTTTGCCTGTGCGAACATATACAGTTCGATGTCCGTCGGGTTGCGCCCCAACGACGTAAAGGCATCCATCAGATAATCAATTTCGTCCTGAGCCAGCGCCAGACCTAATTTGGTGTTGGCGGCTTCCAGAGCGCCACGGCCAACGCCCAGGATATCCACATGCTGCACCGGAGCCGGCTGATGCTGCGCAAACAGCGCGCTGGCGTCTTCCAGATGACCAAAGACAGTTTCCATCATGCGGTCATGCAGTAATGCGCCCAGTTCATTCCACTGTGGTTCGGTCAGTTGCGGCGCCTGCACATAAAATGCCAGACCGCGTTCCAGACGCACAACCTGCGACAAGCCGCAATTGTGTGCAATATCGGTAGCTTTGGAAGACCACGGAGAAATGGTGCCAGGGCGCGGGGTAACCAGCAGTAAACGACCAGAAGGAGCGTGTTCAGCGAGAGAAGGACCGTATTTCAGGAGGCGTTGTAACTTGGTTTGTTCGTCCGAACTCAGCGGCGCGCTGACGTCGGCAAAATGTACATATTCGGCATAGATATCGCTGACCGGAAGGCGGGCTTCCTGACAACGGGACAACAATTTGTTAATGCGAAAAGCCGACAAAGCGGGCGAACCACGCAGTATTTCCATAATCACAGATCTCTCGTCTTCGAAGACACTGACCACAGTGCTTCTTTGGGCGCAACAGGGGGAAAACGCGGGCTATTATAAAGAAAGCTGACGCCCGACGAAACCGTTTGCGCAGGGAAACTTGATATTCATTTATAGCCCCACATATTTTACGGATATCATGAATAAAGTTGCAGACTGCCGTTTTGTTGAGCAAAATGCGTCAGCACTGGGGATATAGCCATACTAACTGCACAGCATAGCGTAAAAAAACAAGAGCGCCGCAGCGAGATAACTATTTGACGCGACTAAAAATTAATTATGTTCTGATGGGGATCGCCGCCCTGTTACTGGCGCTGGCTTTATGGCCGGCAGTCCCGTGGCACAGAGGTGAAGGCGACCAACTGGATCAAATAAAATCCCGTGGAGAATTGCGCGTAAGCACGCTCAATTCTCCACTGACTTTTATGAACTCCCCGGAAGGCAATCTCGGTTTCGATTACGAACTGGCTAAACGCTTTGCAGATTATCTGGGCGTGCAGCTGGTCGTGACACAGCACACCACCATTGAGAGCATGTTCGACGATCTGGATCATGATAATACTGACATGCTGGCTTCCGGTCTGGTGTACAACAATGAGCGGCTGAAAAACTACCGTGCTGGCCCGGAATACTATTCCGTTTCCCAGCAACTGGTTTACCGGCAGGGATCAGTGCGCCCGAAAAGCTTCGCAGACATCAAAGGCTCGCTGGTGGTGTCTGCTGGCAGCGCGCATATCGCCACACTGGAAGCCGCCAGCAAAAAGTATCCCGACCTCGCATGGACCACGACCGATAAGATGTCACCACGCGATCTGTTGCAGCAAGTCGAGAACGGTAAACTTGATTATACGCTGGGCGATTCGGTGACCATCGCCCTGATGCAGCGTGTTTATCCGCGTCTTGCGGTGGCTTTTGATGCGACTGACGACGAACCTGTGACCTGGTACTACCGCAAACAACCTGATGACGATAGCCTTTCTGCCGCCATGCTGGACTTTTTCAGCCAGATTTCAGAAGACGGCACCCTGGAAAAGCTGGAAGAGAAATATCTCGGGCACGTGGGCGATTTTGATTACGTTGATACCCGGACTTTCCTCAATGCCATCGACAGTACGCTGCCGGATTTACAGCCGCTGTTCGAAAAGTATGCCGGGAATATTGACTGGCGTTTACTGGCGGCTATCGCCTATCAGGAGTCCCACTGGGATCCGCAGGCAAAATCCCCGACCGGTGTACGGGGTGTGATGATGCTGACCCGCGCTACCGCTGGCGGATTGAATGTCGACGACCGCACGGATGCCGAACAAAGCATCCGTGGCGGTGCCCAGTATCTGTCGCATCTGATGGATAAAATGCCGGAATCTGTTCCGCAGGATGAACGGATCTGGTTTGCGCTGGCAGCCTATAACATGGGTTACGGCCATATGCTGGATGCCCGCAAACTGACGGCGCAACAGAAAGCCAATCCGGACAGCTGGGCAGATGTGAAACAGCGTCTGCCGATGCTGAATCAGAAACGCTTCTTTAGCCGGACGACTTACGGTTATGCACGCGGTACACAGGCATATAACTATGTGGAGAATATCCGTCGTTATCAGCTGAGTCTGGTGGGATATCTGATGGAAAAGGAAAAACAGCAGGCACAGAAAGCGGCCTTGCAGGCTCAGTTAGGTCAGGGATATCCGGTGGTGAATGCGCAGGAAGCGCTGGCACCGTAAGACTGGCAGGCCTGTTTCTCAGGCCTGATCATCTGCCGCATCACCGGCCTGCGCGGCACGCTCTGCCAGTCGCAGCGCTTTTTTCTGGCTGCGGCGAAAACGAAAAAATGCACTCAGTTGTTCCGAACACGCTTCTGCCAGCACACCCGCCGTAATCTCCACCTGATGATTCATGCCCGGATGGCGCAATACATCGAGCAAAGAGCCCGCTGCGCCGGTTTTGGCATCAGCGGCACCATACACCACGCGACGGATCCGGCTGTGGATCATCGCCCCCGCGCACATAACACAAGGTTCCAGGGTAACGTACAATGTGGCATTGAGCAGACGATAATTTTGCACGGCGTTGCCGCCCTGACGTAATGCCATGATTTCGGCATGCGCTGTCGGATCATGATGGCCGATAGACCGGTTCCAGCCTTCACCAATCACCTGATTGTCTAAAACCAGTACCGCCCCCACAGGCACTTCACCCTCATCCTGCGCTTTCAGCGCCAGATTCATAGCATGTCGCATCCAGTGTTCATCATCATTTATTACTGCCAACTCTGCGTCTGCCACTTCAACCTCAATCATTTTTTACCGGCAGACATTTTATCTGAATTTTGCGCTGGCGGTTATTCCAGTTGCTGTAACTCGCCCTGTTTACTGACGCGAAAACGATGCTCACAAAAGAACAACAACGGATTGTCCTGTTTGCTGTCGCTGTATCCGCTGTAAAGTTTAAGCGGTGAGCCAATGCGGCTTTCGAGTTGCACGACTTTCTCTTCACCCAGACAACGCAAGGGCAGCACCCATCCGCCTTTGCCACGGGCGATCCGGCTGCCGACCAGACGAACCTGCGGCAAAAACAGGGACGTATTATAGACCTGCTGCACCAGATTTTCCGGCGACCCGGTGATCAGCCAGACTTCGGTATCCTCGCTGTCGAGATATTCACGCAGCCTGCGCTGCACCACCGGAAACTCCACCACTTTCTCGCGAAACGCAGCGACAAATTGCAGCTCCAGTGCTTTCAGACGCGCTTCACCGTGGCCGAAAGTAATCGACCACAGCAACAGGCTCATGGGCCAGCGCGCGGCGCGCCCGTGAATAAACAGTCCGATTCCCACCAGCGGCAGAACCGGCACGACTAAAATCAGATTCTGCGGCATCCGCCTGAGCAAAAACCGCAGAAAGCTACCGAACATATCCTGCTGGTGCAGGGTGCCATCAAGATCAAAAAAGACCACCCGCCGATCAGGCTTCGTACTCAATCCGCTACTCCTCGGGATCGTTGAACCCCATCAACCAGGTAAAAATAAAACCAGCCAATACCGTAATGACTAAACCCGTCAGATACAACATCACTTTGCCGGAAATAATGGTCAGCGCCAGTGGCAGCCCGGAAATACCAAACGTGATAACTGTCGCGACTTTCCAGTAACAGATTAGCGCACCACCGACGGCTCCGCCCAGACACGCACCAATAAAAGGGCGGCCGAGCGGCAGCGTAACACCGAATATCAGCGGTTCACCGATGCCGAGAATGCCCACCGGTAGCGCCCCTTTAATCACTTTTTTCAGCCGCGGGTTTCGGGTTTTAATATAAACTGCGATTGCCGCTCCCACCTGCCCCACACCGGCCATGGCTAAAATCGGCAGCAGCGGATTAGAACCATGTGCCTGGATCAGCTCAACGTGGATCGGCACCAGCCCCTGATGCAGACCGGATAACACCAGCGGCAGAAATGTCCCTGCCAGCACCGCGCCCACCAGTAATCCGCCTTTATCAATAGCGATATTAACGCCATGTGCGATGCCGTCAGAGATATAGCCACCGATCGGCTGAAGGATGACAATCGCCAGTGTCGCAGTGATAAGTGTAGTAATCAGTGGATTGAGGATCAGTTCGACCGACTCCGGCAGCCACTGACGCAACCTTTTCTCCAGCCAGCACATCAGCGCAACGACCAGCAATACTGCGATCACACCGCCGCGACCGGGCTGTAAAGCTTCACCAAACAGGGTAATTTGCGCCAGTGCAGGGCTGGAGAGAATCCCCGCCATTACGCCGCCCATGGCCTGAGAACCGCCGAAAACGCGCGCCGCATTCACGCCAACTAAAATATTCATGATGGCAAACACAGCGCCACCAAAAATCGCCAGCAAGCCAAGCACATTAGGATAATCAAGGGCAATGGAACCGGCGATATCCGGCCGCTTGAGCAGATTGATAATGCCCATAATCAACCCCGAGGCGATAAATGCCGGGATCAGCGGGATAAATACATCAGCCAGTTTGCGCAGCGCCCCACTCATCGGCGCAGAGTATTTTGTTTTGGCGCTGGCTTTATTGCGGGCAATCTCGCTTTCATCACCTGGCGAACTCACCGTCCCGGCAGGATTAAGCAACAGACGCATCGCATCCACCACTTTTGCCGCCGCGCCAGGGCCGACAATGAACTGATGCTGGTCACCCTGCTTCAGGTAACCTTTGATACCTTCAAGCGTTTTCAGGCTGGTCAGATCCAGCCGATTATCGTCGTGCACTTCCACACGCACGCGGGTCATGCAGTTTTCCAGTTTGCTGATATTCCGTTCGCCGCCGACACCCTGCAGAATCTGGGAAGCCAGCCGCTGCGTTTTATCCATTGCCATCGCCATGCTCAACTCCTTGAGGTTAATCAGCCAGTGCGGCGCGCAGGAATCCGTTATGTTGCACCAGTCGTGCTTTCGCCTGTGATGCATCAATACCAGCCAGTAGCATGAGAATAGCCGGTTTAACGTCAAAATCAGTCTGAGACAGCGCCAGCTCAGCATCATGGCGTGCCGCGCCCGTGGCCTCGACAACGATCCGGCAGGCACGATCGACCAGTTTGACGTTGGTCGCTTTCACGTCGACCATCAGGTTCTGATAAACCTTGCCACTTTTGACCATCGCCCCGGTTGAAATCATATTCAGCACCAGCTTCTGCGCCGTGCCGGATTTCAAACGCGTTGAACCGGTCAGCGCTTCCGGCCCTACAACCGGAGAAATCGCGATGCTGGCTTCGCGCGCAATCGGAGAATCCGGGTTACAGGAAATCGCTACTGTGGCGCAGCCCATTTCTGTGGCATAGCGCAAAGCACCAATGACATAAGGCGTACGTCCGCTCGCAGCTAATCCGACAACGGTGTCCTGAGCCTTCAGATTCAGATTCTTTAAATCTTCAACACCCAGCGCTTCGCTGTCTTCCGCCCCTTCCACCGCTTTAAGCAGCGCGCCCGGCCCACCGGCAATTAACCCGACAACCATACCGTGCGGAACGCCAAACGTCGGCGGGCATTCAGACGCATCAAGAACGCCGAGGCGGCCACTGGTACCGGCACCGAGATAAATCAGACGCCCGCCAGCCTGAAATGACGCAGCGGCTTTATCGATAGCCAAGGCAATCTGCGGCAGAACCTTGTTGATGGCTTCCGGCACTTTGCGGTCTTCCTGATTAAAACAGGCCACCAGTTCCAGCGTAGACATCTCATCTAAATTCATCGTATCCGGATTTCGGCTTTCTGAAACCAGTGCCCCTAAATTAAGATCTGTGTTCATGCTTCTCTCCTGAATTTTTAATTCAAATTTATTACTCAATATTTGAATATATTATTCATCAATGCGAGGAATATTTGCTATTTTAGATAACATAATCCGTAAAATGTGATGCAAGTATTCAGACACACCGGGATAAATCCTCCATGAGTTGTATGATCCGTATCCGCCAGCTTTATCCGACGCTGGCGCAAAATGACCGAAAACTGGCTGATTTTCTACTGGCTCAGCCGGAGAAAGCGCGTCATATGAGTTCGCAGAAACTGGCTGAAATAGCGGGTGTCAGCCAGTCTGGCGTGGTGAAATTTGCCCAAAAACTTGGCTATAAAGGCTTCCCCGCGCTGAAACTCGCAATGAGTGAATCCCTGGCATCACCGGAAAACAGTGAGCCGGTGACGGTGCATAATCAGATTTTAAGCACCGACAGCCTGCATGTTGTGGGGGAGAAATTACTGGCAGAGAAACAGTCGGCGCTTCGCGCAACACTGGATATTAACAGCGAACCGCGTCTGCAAATTGCGTTGTCGATGCTCACCGGTGCCCGAAAAATTGTGCTGAGCGGTATTGGCGCATCCGGATTAGTGGCGAAGGATCTGGCGTATAAGTTGCTGAAAATCGGGGTCACGGCCATTGCCGAATCCGATACTCATGTCCTGGTTGCTACCGTGCAGGCGCTGTCGAAAGAAGATTTATTGCTGGCGATTTCCTTCAGCGGTGAACGGAACGAAATCAATCTCGCGGCAAAAGTCGCCCGCGAGAGTGGTGCAAAGGTCCTGGCCATTACCGGGTTTTCACCTAATACCCTGCAACAACAGGCAGACCATTGTTTGTATACAGTGGCAGAATTACCCGCGACCCGCGGCGCAGCGCTCTCGGCCACCACGGCGCAATATTCCCTGACTGATTTGCTGTTTGTCGCGCTGGTTCAACAGGATACAGCGCACGCGCCGGAGAGGATCCGCCACAGCGAAGAACTGGTGAAAAAGCTGATTTGATCAGGATCATTGGGGGCGTGGAAAGGCATGAATGCAGAACCTACACCAGCGCAATTCTGCTATACTGCGCGCCCTGATTATTGACCTGTTTATTGAACATAAGAGAAAACGTCATGGCCCTGCTGATCACACACAAATGCATTAATTGCGATATGTGCGAACCGGAGTGCCCGAATCAGGCGATCTCGATGGGCAATGAGATTTACGAAATTGACAGCGATCGGTGTACGGAATGCGTCGGACATTATGATAAACCAACCTGTCAGAGCGTCTGCCCGATCGACAATACCATCATCATCAATCCGCAACACACCGAAACCAACGAACAGCTTTGGGATAAATTTGTGGCATTGCATCACACGCTGTAATCATGCCGTGATGCAATGCCAAAAATAAGTAGTATTAGTTTTCTATGATTACAGTGGCACAGGCATAACGCCTTTCATCCGCCAGGGTAACATGAACCGATTTCACACCCATCTCGGCCGCCATTTCCGCCGCGCGGGCATGGAAAACCAGACCTGGTTTCCCCAGCACATCATTGACGACTTCAAATTGCTCAAACGCCAGACCGTTGCGGATACCGGTTCCCAGCGCTTTAGCCGCGGCTTCCTTGACAGCAAACCGCTTCGCCAGAAATCGGACCGGTTGCTGATGTTGCTCATAAACCGCCCATTCATTCGCGCACAAAATACGCTTCGCCAGACGGTCGCCACTGCGTTCAATCACCGCTTCGATACGGGAAATTTCAACGATATCCGTACCTAAACCTAAAATACTCATTACCGGCGCGCTTCCCGCATCAGGTTTTTCATTTCACGTACTGCACAAGATAATCCGTCGATAACAGCCTGACCGATAATCGCATGGCCGATATTCAGCTCATGCATTTCAGGCAATGCGGCGATCGGCTGCACGTTGTGGTATGTCAGACCGTGGCCGGCATTCACTTTCAGACCTTTACCGGCTGCATATGCCGCGCCCTGTTTAATGCGCTCCAGCTCGGCCTGACGTTCAAGGTCAGTTTTCGCTTCAGCATAAGCACCGGTATGAATTTCGATATAAGGCGCCCCCACAGCAACAGCAGCATCAATCTGGCGCATATCCGGGTCGATAAACAGGGAAACCAGTATGCCCGCTTCGCTGAGACGGCTGACTGCAACGGTCATTTTATCCAACTGACCAGCCACATCCAGCCCCCCTTCGGTCGTCACTTCTTCGCGTTTTTCCGGCACCAGACAGCAGAAATGCGGTAAAACTTCACAGGCAATACCGACCATTTCATCGGTGACAGCCATTTCGAGGTTCATGCGGGTTTGGATAGTCTGACGCAGGAGGCGTACGTCGCGATCGGTGATATGACGGCGATCTTCACGCAGGTGGACGGTGATCCCATCAGCACCAGCCTGCTCAGCGATAAATGCCGCCTGAACCGGATCAGGGTAAGCCGTACCGCGTGCATTACGCAGTGTCGCAATGTGATCAATATTAACGCCCAACAGCAACTCAGCCATAACAGCTCCAGATTTAAGAATGAATTGATTTATGAATGGAACAAAAAGCTAATTTCTGCAGTTTACACCCTTGAGAGTGGCGGCGTGTAGCCCGGAGTCCGAATTAGCTGGAAGAATTGTCAGAAGGTGAGACAGGTTTTTTGACCTGAAACTGGCGGAAGAGCTCGCGGCTTTTCAGGGGTTTGCCGCCAAGATAGGGTTTCAGCGCCATACGGGTAAAACGCTTGGCAGCCCGCAGCGTTGAGACATCCGGGAATTCACGGCTGGCCAGTGCTTTCAAATCTCTGCCGGTGAAACTGGAATTATCAATCACCAGACTGGCGATAAAACCTTTTTCTTCACGGTAACGGTACGTCATGGTGTCACTGACTTCTTCACCGCTGCCTGCGCAATGCAGGAAATCCACGCCGTAACCCAGATGATGTAAAAGAGAGAGTTCGAACTGACGCAACGCATACTCAGGAGAACCGCTGGCACTGGCGAGATTTTGCAGACAATTGAGATAATCGAAGAACAACGAAGAGTAATTAGCTTCCTGCTCAAGCACCCGAGAAACGAGTTCATTGACGTACAGACCGCTGTAAAGCATCAGACCAGAAAGGGGAAGTGCCAGGGAGACCGGTTCAGCATTACGCAAGGTTTTCACCTCGCCCCGCCCGCTCCAGCGAACCAGTAAAGGCGTAAAAGGCTGCAGGCAGCCTTTTAAATTGGACCGGCGACCACGCGCACCTTTAGCCAGTATGCGAACCCGCCCTTGTCCCTCAGTGAACAGATCCAGCATTAAGCTGGTTTCACTGTAAGGTCGCCCATGCAAAACAAATGCGCGTTGCCAGCCTTCCATAGGCGCGGACCTTATAAGTCGTCTACATAACCCAGACTGCGCAACGCACGTTCGTCGTCTGCCCAGCCGGATTTGACCTTAACCCACAACTCAAGATGGACTTTCGCTTCAAACATGTTTTCCATGTCATGGCGGGCTTCAATGCCAATCGTCTTGATTTTAGAGCCTTTATTGCCGATAACCATTTTTTTCTGGCCTTCACGTTCTACCAGAATCAGGCCATTGATGTCGTACCCACCCCGTTCATTGCTGACAAAGCGTTCGATTTCAACGGTCACAGAATACGGCAGCTCTTCGCCCAGGAAACGCATCAGTTTTTCACGGATGATTTCAGAAGCCATAAAGCGCTGTGAACGGTCAGTAATGTAATCTTCCGGGAAGTGATGAACCGCTTCCGGCAGACGTTTACGCACCAGAGCCGCGATAGTATCAACATTCGTTCCTTTCTCTGCAGAGATAGGCACGATATCGACGAAGTTCATCTGCTCACTAAGGAATTGCAAATGTGGCAACAGCTTAGATTTGTCGGTGACGTTATCAATCTTGTTGATCGCCAGCAGAACCGGTGATTTCAAATCACGTAGTTTGTTAACCACCATTTCGTCATCCGGAGTCCAGTGAGTGCCTTCAACAACGAAGATCACCAGTTCAACATCACCGATTGAGCTGCTTGCAGCACGGTTCATCAGACGGTTGATGGCCCGTTTTTCTTCAATATGCAGCCCCGGGGTATCCACGTAAATGGCCTGATAAGGCCCTTCGGTATGGATACCCATGATACGGTGACGCGTGGTTTGCGGTTTGCGGGAAGTAATGGAGATTTTTTGCCCCAATAATTCATTCAGCAAGGTAGATTTGCCGACGTTAGGACGGCCTACGATTGCAACAAAACCACAGTAATTCTTTTCTTCGCTCATTCAAGCTCCAGCTGTATCAGCGCTTGTTCCGCTGCCGCCTGCTCGGCTTTACGGCGACTTGAACCGGTTCCTACAACCGGCTGGCTCAAGCCACTGACCTGGCAGTGGATGGTAAACTCCTGATCGTGCGCTTCACCGCGAACCTGCACAACCAGATAAGAAGGCAACGGCAGATGGCGACCTTGCAAAAACTCCTGTAAACGGGTTTTTGGGTCTTTCTGCTTATCACCGGGACTGATTTCGTCTAAACGACTACGGTACCAATCGAGAATCAGCTTTTCGACGGTCTGGATATCACTGTCCAGAAACACGCCGCCAATGAGTGCCTCCACCGTATCCGCAAGAATCGACTCGCGGCGGAAACCACCACTTTTCAATTCGCCCGGCCCTAAGCGTAAGCATTCGCCGAGATCGAATTCACGCGCCATTTCCGCCAGCGTATTTCCACGTACTAACGTGGCACGCATGCGACTCATATCGCCCTCGTCTACGCGAGGAAAACGATGATACAGCGCGTTAGCAATGACATAACTAAGAATTGAGTCACCCAGGAACTCTAAACGCTCATTGTGTTTACTGCTTGCGCTGCGGTGAGTCAGTGCCTGCAATAAAAGCTCCTGCTGTTGAAAAGTGTAGCCCAGCTTCCGCTGAAGCCTGTTTATTACGATGGGATTCATGAGTTACCAATAGACTAAGAATGCGTCAAAAACTTCAGCATACGGAACAGGCCTGCTTCGCCCTAAGCCAATCCAAAGCTGTTTCGTTTGCAGTGGCTCCCTCTGTTCGTCTTAAATTAAAATTTAAAATCAGGGGAGCCAACTTTTATCGCCCGAAAGGATATTCTACAACGAGTGGAAATATAATGCTGCGCTAATAGGCATCATTAAATTAATGAATTCCACCAATACGGCTTAAACGAACACCGGTAGGCCATTCGCCTTCCTGTTTTTTAAAGCTCATCCAAATTGCAGAAGCTCTACCCACTAAATTCTGTTCCGGCACAAAACCCCAATAACGGCTGTCAGCGCTATTATCACGGTTATCACCCATCATGAAATAATGGCCAGCCGGCACCACCCATGTCCCCAGTGGCTGACCCGGTTGCTGATAATAAGCCCCCAGTTGGTCACGTGCACCTGGCACGGTCAGAATACGATGCGTCACATTGCCCAGCGTTTCATTGCGCTGTACAAGACGGATACCGTCTTGCGGCACGTTAGCGGACGGCGGCGTTTCAAAGAAACCACTGCTCGCTTCGCCGCCCGAAGACTGACCAAAAGTCTGCACGAAATCACTGGCAACACCGGAATCATATGTCACAGCCAGCGCGGTGCTGCAATTTTTGCCCGTTTCGCAAGCAGGCTGCACGGTCACCTGCTTGCTGAACGGATCGTAAGTCACCCGGTCACCGGGCAAGCCTACCAGGCGTTTAATATAGTCCACGCTCGGGTTTTGCGGATATTTAAATACCACCACATCACCACGTTTCGGTTCACCGGTTGAGATCAGCTTGGTTTGAGTAATGGGATCTTTCAGGCCGTAGGCATATTTCTCAACCACGATGAAATCACCAATAAGCAGCGTCGGCATCATCGAGCCAGACGGGATCTGGAAAGGTTCATAAATAAATGAACGCACCACAAACACAACTAACAAGACAGGGAATACCGAAGCACAGGTTTCCACCCAGCCCGGTTGCTTCGCCACTTTGTTCAGCGTTGAATCGTCAACAGCACCACCCGTTTCAGCCTTAATTTTAGCAACTTTAGCCCGGCGTGCGGGTGCCAGCTTGAAACGATCAAGGCACCAGATAATCCCTGACACCAGCGTTGCAACCGCCAGAATCAGGGCAAACATGTTAGCCATGCATACTCCCTACGACTCAATAAAGGATTTACTTGCTGTCTTTGCCCACGTGAAGAATGGCCAGGAACGCTTCTTGTGGTAACTCAACATTACCCACTTGTTTCATGCGTTTCTTACCATCTTTCTGTTTCTGCAAGAGTTTCTTCTTACGGCTGACGTCGCCGCCATAACATTTGGCGAGAACGTTTTTACGTAATTGCTTCACGGTTGAACGGGCAATGATGTGAGCACCAATCGCCGCCTGGATAGCAATATCGAACTGCTGACGCGGGATCAGTTCCTGCATCTTCTCAACCAGCTGGCGTCCACGGAACTGGGAATTACCACGGTGAGTGATCAGCGCCAGTGCATCCACACGGTCGCCGTTGATTAGAACATCAACACGTACCATGTCAGAAGTCTGAAAACGTTTGAAATTGTAATCAAGCGACGCATAACCGCGTGACGTTGACTTCAGACGGTCGAAGAAATCGAGTACCACTTCCGCCATCGGGATTTCATAAGTCAGTGCGACCTGATTACCGTGGTAAACCATGTTGGTCTGGACACCACGTTTCTCAATACACAAAGTAATCACGCTACCCAGATATTCCTGTGGCATCAGCATGTGACACTCAGCGATAGGCTCACGCAGTTCCAGAATGTTATTCAGGGCAGGCAGTTTAGACGGACTGTCTACATAGACAGTTTCATTGCCGGTCGTCAGAACTTCATAAACTACTGTCGGCGCTGTGGTGATCAGATCCAGATCGTATTCACGTTCCAGACGTTCCTGAATGATTTCCATGTGCAGCAGCCCCAGGAAGCCACAACGGAAACCGAAGCCCAGCGCGGTAGAACTTTCTGGTTCGTAGAACAGGGATGCATCGTTAAGGCTAAGCTTGCCTAACGCATCACGGAAGTTTTCATAATCATCGGAGCTGACCGGGAACAGGCCAGCGTAAACCTGAGGTTTCACTTTCTTGAAACCCGGCAGCGCTTTGTCAGCAGGCTGACGAGCCAGAGTCAGGGTGTCCCCCACTGGTGCGCCGAGGATATCTTTAATCGCGCATACCAGCCAGCCGACCTCACCGCAGTTCAGAATGTCTTTATCGACACGCTTAGGCGTGAAAATACCCAGGCGATCGGCGTTATAAACCTGCCCGGTACTCATCACTTTAATTTTGTCGCCCTTTCTCATGGTGCCATTTTTGATACGCACCAGAGAAACAACGCCGAGATAGTTATCGAACCATGAATCGATGATCAACGCCTGAAGTGGCGCCTCAGGATCACCTTCCGGCGGTGGTACATCACGCACCAGACGCTCCAGCACTTCTGGCACACCGACACCGGTTTTCGCGGAACAACGAACAGCATCCGTGGCATCGATACCCACGATGTCTTCGATTTCCTGCGCTGCACGATCAGGATCGGCGGCCGGTAAGTCGATTTTGTTCAGAACCGGCACGACCTCCAGATCCATTTCCATCGCGGTATAGCAGTTTGCCAGCGTCTGGGCTTCAACACCCTGACCAGCATCCACCACTAATAATGCGCCTTCGCAGGCAGCGAGAGAGCGGGATACTTCATAGGAAAAGTCAACGTGCCCCGGCGTGTCGATAAAGTTCAGGTGATAAACCTGACCATCTTTTGCTTTGTAGTCGAGCGTCACGCTTTGCGCTTTGATGGTGATGCCGCGTTCACGCTCAAGATCCATTGAGTCGAGGACCTGCGCTTCCATTTCACGGTCGGCTAAGCCACCGCAAATTTGAATAATACGGTCTGACAGCGTCGACTTACCGTGGTCAATGTGGGCAATAATGGAGAAATTTCGTATATGCTTCATTATAAAAGTTTTTCTACCTTGGTATTTCTGAATCATTCGCCATGAACATACAGCGACGGTTTGTAGGTTGGCTGTCTTTCGCCTAAGTCGCAGCATTCTACATGCCAGCACCATGAAAACCTAGTCTCCGCACACCCTAACTCCAGATTATGCGAGCTTTCTCAGGATGAAATCCCCACATTTTCATTTGTTTTCATTACCGGAGCGTCTGTGTGCTTCCTAGGTTTGTCTCAGTCCGGTATTCCATGTATGGGCTTCCTGCCTTTTGGTTTTAGGAAAATCCCCATATACAGAAACGCGTATTGAAACTTAATATATTGTTATAAAAGAAATTACATAATTTCTAACTCATAAAGTTCTCATTCAACTTCTTCCACAAATATCTTTTTTATTTTTAATTCAATCCGGTCACAAGGTTATCAATATGATCAATGAAGGGCGGCTGCTCAGTCAGCATGGCTTTGCCAAAGCCAACTCTTGGATCACTCTGGTCCTGTCTGTGTTGTTGTTGATCGGCGGCGCAGTGCAAATTGCATTTTTGCTGGCCTTTGGCCACACCGCTGAGGGGCTGCATACCGTAATTTTGTCCGCTCTGCTCAGTATTGCCCTGGGGGTGGTGCTCATTCTGCTGCGACGTCTGATACGACCCAATCAATTCTATCAGCTTCATGAAAATGGAATTTTAGTTATAAGCCAAACGGATAAAAAAAATCGTTTTATTCCTTTTGACCGCATCATGGATATATATCGATTCAGAACCGGAAAATACACCCGTCGTATTTTAAATACGATGATCTTCCGTGAGGGAAATAGCAAAACCTGGCATCGTATTACGCCAAACATTGCCAATTCTGAAAGATTAATTGAAGTCATTAAAAACGAACACCTGATGTATCGCGGCCCATGGGCCCTAAACAGGCTGGCTCAGGGGGGAGATATTCTTTTTACATATCTGGTGAATCCACATTGCGGGTGGAAAAGATTTATCGGCGCTAACCTTCTGGCGCTGAACGAAAAAAAGATACATCTGAGCGCGTTGATGTTAACCACCGACGAAGGGAAAATAGTGCCTGTTGAGGATATTCAGTTTATCAGTGGCGGCAGCAACAGCCCGTTAATACGTCTGCTCGATAAACACGGCCGCATCCTTTTCTCTGTAGAGTATACATCGCTTTCTAGCGCAGATCTTTTCATCGCATTGATCGAGCATATGATCCAAAACCGTATACCGGTCAGAAACTAAAAAAATGCCACAGGGTTAGCGAACACTGTGGCATTTTTAAGCACTGTAGGATGCAGAAAGTTAAGAAGGGAGTTTGCTGTCAACCGAATAACGGAAAGCATCAGGAGGCAAACCCACCTGCAAGATGACTGGCTGGTAACCTGCTTTTCCATCGACTTTCGCAGCCAGTGCTTTAGCAATCAGGAAACCTAATCCACCACCCAACACCGCACCAATAACCGCGTATACATCTGCTTTCAGCAAGGCCTGCAACGCACCACCACCCGCAATCACACCAAAGAGCGGCGTCATATAAACCAGCAACGCCGAGCGCAACAGGCTTCCTTCCGGTATCCCCAGTTCAACTTTCTGACCAGGTGCAAGAGGCTCGTTAACGCTGACCTGAAGATTATGTTCAGTCTGCGGCCCTAACTCATTCAATACGCGAGCGCCACACCCTGAACGTGAATGGCAACTACTGCAACCCGCCTGTGTTTCACAACGCAACGTCGCAATACCGTCTTTCCACGACACCACCGTGGCCCATTCTTTCATCATGTAATCACCCTGTATTTCTATTGCGAAGGCAGTTTTTCTGATTAAAAGCTACTTTTCTGAGAAAACGATGCTATCGGCAACACGTTTGGCAGTCGAAGGAGGAAGCTCACCGACGACCGTAATTTCATTGCCATTGCGTATTTCAGTCTGCACAGTTCTGCGCCCTTGCCTGATCAACTGCTCAGAAGGGCCATTAGTTGTTGCACTGACATTGACAGAGAAACTGAACAATCCGTCAGTGTACAGCCGCGATTCTATCGATACGGGCATATTGGGCAAGTTTCGGCGGCTACTTGCCACCTCTGTCACGCCAGCCGGCAGCCATTTTATTTGCCAGTCAAACTTCACCTGCTCAGACGCAGGTAAAGACAGCACAGGCGGTAAACTGGCTTTTTCGAGATCAGAAAGCGTTCCAACAACTTGTTCTCCCTCATCAAAACTGATCACACGGAACTGCTCAAGCGTTTCACCGTCACGATCCAGTAAATCGACACGCATCGGCAATTTCGTCTGCTCATCGATCCATATGACATAACTGAATCGGGTACCATCGCGGGATACAACTCTGATCACCTGACTCAGGCGATCCGCTGTGCGTGCGCGGCCTACGGCGATAAAATCGTAGTATTTGGTCAGAAGAGAAAAATCGCTGAACACGATGGAAGGCAGGGAATCAACGATATGATCGCCATCCAACGTAAAGGGCTGTAAACCGGTCTCAAAGTAGCTGACGTCTTTTCCACGCTGGACAATTTCACGGCGCGGACCATCCATCAGAACCAGTTGAGCGAGGGAAGTTTGATGAGAGACAGCATGACGATAGCGAAAGGAATCAATCCCTTGCTTCGTAATGTTGATAAAACCCATTTCATAATTCAGCGTCTGGGAAGCTTTGCCCATCTCTTGCAGTAACGCCTCGGAAGAAGAATCTGCCGAGGCGATACTTGGAGTAAGCAGGCTGCCCGCAGCTAAACAAACGGCAAACCAAATTTGCTTCATTACTGCGTTTGCGTTCCTAAAGACTGAGTTCCTGGGACCTGAACAGCGGCTTGCTGAGGAGTAACTGGTTCGAGTTGAAGCTGCTCTGAATGCAAGCGACGCTGCAATTCGTAATCCTGCAACATCGCATTAATGCGCTTACGTTGCTCCTGAACATTCTGTTGCCCGCTGGTGGTATTGCCTTCATTTGGCACGCCGAAGCTCACCGGGGAGGCTTTACCCATCATAGGCAACGTATTGAACGCTGGGGTTTCCGGAGAAGCACCCGATGCGTCAGGCTGGTTATAATGCTGAACGCCAACAATCACAGCAAGTGATACACAAGCAGCCACGCCGACCTGAGTCAACTGACTCGCCCAAGGGCGCACCTTCTGCCAGAATGGCATTTTTTGCCAGGTATGAGGCTGAGGTTGTGATTCGGTTGCTGAACCCGGCACCAGTTTTACCGGCTCATTAGCCAGCGCTGCGGCCACACGGTCTGCGATATCCAGATGCACAACGTTCCCAATATCACCACGTAAGGTATCGCGGATCAAATGATAACTCTGCCAGTCTTGCTGAAGCCTGGTATCTGTTGATAACGAACTTAACAGTTCGGTATCAATGGCTTCACCATCCATCAGAGCGGAAAGCTTTTCTTTCTGCATGCCTAAGTATCCTTCCTGTGTCCGTCATCTCTAACGCTGGATGAGCGGTTGAACTTTGTTATCAATTGCTTCCCGGGCACGGAATATACGGGATCTCACCGTACCCACCGGACAATCCATGATGGCGGCTATTTCTTCGTAGCTCAATCCATCCAACTCCCTCAAGGTAATCGCCATACGAAGATCTTCAGGAAGTGCTTCAATAGTACGGAAAACAATCTTCCGTAACTCTTCAGACAACATCAAGTTCTCAGGGTTCGAAATTTCTTTCAGTGCACCGCCACTTTCGAAATTTTCGGCTTCATTCGCGTCGACATCACTGGATGGCGGGCGTCGCCCCTGAGCAACTAAATAGTTTTTCGCTGTGTTGACTGCAATACGATACAGCCAGGTATAAAAAGCACTGTCGCCGCGGAAAGATTCCAGCGCACGATATGCTTTGATAAAAGATTCCTGAACCACATCAGGCACATCACCTTGTGGCACATAGCGGGATACAAGGCTCGCTACCTTATGCTGGTAACGAATAACCAGTAAATTGAACGATTTTTGATCACCCTTCTGGACCCGCTCAACCAGAACCTGATCGGCTAACTGCTCGCTCATCCGAGGTAAAATCTCCCCAAAATCTTCTCCGCGCTTAAAGTCGTACTGCCAGCTTTCATCATTATATTCCTGAGCAAGTACTGCTTGGAGTTCACATGAAACATTAAGTTCCACATCGCCGTTGTTTTTTCTATTGAAGTCTCAAGCCCGTGGCTTTTGCACGGGAGTTTAGGCTAACATGAATTTCCCTCTTCTTCTGCAAACATCATACGTTATGCAACCTTCATCTGAATTTGTTAGCGATGTATTGATAATCGGAAGTGGCGCTGCAGGCCTTTCTTTGGCTTTGCGACTTGCAGACCACTGTCATGTCACTGTTCTCAGTAAAGGCCCGCTCAACGAAGGCTCAACATTTTACGCCCAGGGCGGGATTGCCGCCGTTTTCGACGAAGCAGACAGCATTGCCTCACATGTTGATGACACATTAATTGCCGGTGCGGGCTTATGCGATAAAGAAGCTGTTGAATTTATCGCGAGCAACGCACGTCATTGTGTCCAGTGGTTGATCGACCAGGGCGTACTGTTTGATACCGAAACCAACACAAGCTCAGAAGAACGTTATCATCTGACACGTGAAGGCGGCCACAGCCACCGTAGGATCCTGCATGCTGCTGATGCTACAGGTAAAGAAGTAGAGACTACGCTGGTTGGGAAAGCAAGGGCACACGCCAATATTTGCGTGAAAGAACGCTATAATGCCGTTGATTTAATTACCTCAAGCAAGCTTGGATTGCCGGGGACACAACGCGTCGTTGGCGCGTATGTCTGGAACCGCGATAAAGAGCACGTTGAAACGCTCCGTGCCAAGGCCGTTGTACTGGCCACGGGGGGCGCAGCCAAGGTCTATCAGTACACGACCAATCCGGATATCTCTTCCGGCGATGGCGTCGCCATGGCGTGGCGTGCAGGCTGCCGTGTTGCCAATCTTGAATTCAACCAGTTTCACCCGACGTGCCTCTATCACCCTCAGGCACGTAACTTTCTGCTGACGGAAGCACTGCGCGGCGAAGGTGCCTTGCTCAAACGCCCGGATGGCACCCGTTTTATGCCGGATTTCGATGAACGAGGAGAACTGGCACCGCGCGATGTGGTGGCACGGGCCATCGACCATGAAATGAAGCGTCTTGGCGCCGACTGCATGTATCTCGATATCAGCCATCGCCCGCCGGAATTCATTAAGCATCATTTCCCGATGATTGATGAAAAGCTGCAATCACTGGGTATTGATCTGACCAAAGAGGCGATCCCGATTGTTCCGGCTGCGCATTACACCTGCGGTGGCGTAATGGTTGATCAGCACGGGCGCACCGATCTCGATGGTTTGTATGCGATTGGCGAAGTCAGTTATACCGGCCTGCATGGCGCTAACCGTCTGGCCTCTAACTCACTGCTGGAATGCGTGGTTTATGGCTGGTCGGCAGCAGAAGATATAATTAAACGTCTGCCGCATGCAAAACTGGCGACAAATATTCCGCAATGGGATGAAAGCCGGGTGGATAATTCCGATGAGCAGGTGGTCATTCAGCATAACTGGCATGAATTGCGGCTGTTTATGTGGGATTACGTAGGGATTGTACGCACGACAAAACGTCTTGAGCGTGCGTTGCGCCGCATCATGACGCTGCAACAGGAAATTGACGAGTATTATGCCAACTTCCGTATTTCCAATAATTTGCTGGAATTGAGAAATCTGGTGCTGGTTGCCGAGTTGATCGTCCGCAGTGCCCTGGAACGCAAAGAGAGTCGAGGACTGCATTTCACGCTGGACTATCCTGATCTACAGGAAAATCCGCAGCCGACCATTTTGCAGCCGTAATATTTGCAGCAATGGTATCGGGAAAGTGCGAAGGAACGCACTTTTTGAAAGCCCAGCCATCCGCTAATAATTCAGATAAAAATCAGTAATCAGCGCACAGAATGCTTCGCTGTAAACGCCTTCCGATTTCCGCAGTGCCAGTTCCTCGTCAACCCTTTCAACTGATTGCCTTGATAAGGTCAGCACTAGCCGGTTAAGCGGTTTTCCCGGTCGGTCGCGTACGGCCATCCGCCGTGCACTGAACCAGCCTTTTCGATGAGCCAGAGTTTCAAACGCCAGCCCGATGTCGTACGGCAAAACAACACTAAACAATCCCTCTGGCGTAAGCAGCTTATTTGCGCATTCAAGCAATGCATCGTGCGTCAGAGTTTCGGTGTAACGGGCGGCATTTCGGGCTTCATCGCGACAGGCAACAGCCGATTCAAAGTAAGGCGGATTACTCACAATCAGATCGTATTCAGCCTGATGTTCGCCGGCATAAACATTAATGTCCTGCGCATACACCGCCAGCCTTTGCGCCCAAACTGAGTTGCGGAAATTCTCCTCAGCCTGCGCCGCTGCGGAAGGTTCGAGTTCGACGGCATCAATAACAGTTTGAGCATTACTGCGTTGCGCCAGCATCATGGCAATCAGGCCGCTGCCGCAGCCAATATCAAGAACACGTCGTGCATGGCTAACCGGCGCCGTGGCACCGAGCAGGACACCATCGGTACCGACTTTCATCGCGCATCGGTCATGTGCAACGAAAAACTGCTTAAAGGTAAATCCATTACGCCGTAAAGGGTTTGCAGAACTGACTACTTTTGTCACTAATTTCACCGTAATTACGCCAGCCAACAGGCCTGTAAACGAAAACTGTCGTAGCATAGGGCAAAGAGAAGCAGAGTAAAAGCCACGCAAACCGCTTAAATAGGTGAAGATCGCGTCTAACACGTCTATAATCGGCGCCCCAAGTAGAGGTAGACCATGACTGTAACCACTTTTTCCGAACTCGAACTCGATGAACGCCTGATTGAAGCCCTTGGCGACAAAGGCTATAGCCGTCCTACTGTCATTCAGGCAGAGGCCATTCCGCCAGCAATGGACGGACGCGATGTGTTGGGTTCGGCTCCTACCGGCACCGGCAAAACAGCGGCATTCCTGCTGCCTGCATTGCAGCATTTGCTGGATTTCCCGCGTAAGAAATCTGGTCCGCCACGAATTCTGATCCTCACGCCAACCCGTGAACTTGCTATGCAGGTTGCTGAGCAGGCGCGTGAGTTAGCCAAACATACCGAACTGGATATCGCCACCATCACCGGCGGTGTGGCTTATATGAACCACGCCGAAGTGTTCAGCGAAAACCAGGACATCGTTGTTGCGACCACCGGTCGTTTGCTGCAATACATTAAAGAAGAAAACTTTGACTGCCGCGCAATCGAAACGCTGATCCTCGACGAAGCCGACCGCATGCTGGACATGGGTTTTGCTCAGGACATCGAAACGATTTCCGCCGAAGCACGCTGGCGCAAACAGACGTTGCTGTTCTCCGCAACGCTGGAAGGGGAAGCCATCCGTGAATTCGCAGAACGCATCCTGACTGAGCCGGTGGAAATCGAAGCTGACCCGTCACGCCGCGAACGCAAAAAAATCCTGCAATGGTATTATCGTGCCGACGATCTGGCGCATAAAACCCGGATGCTCATCCATTTGCTGAAACAGGAAGATGTCACTAAATCCGTGATCTTTGTGCGTAAACGCGAGCGTGTGCATGAGCTGGTTGCGTGGTTGCGCGAAGCAGGGATTAACTCCTGTTATCTTGAAGGCGAAATGGTGCAGGTGAAACGTACCGAAGCCGTCAAACGTATGGTTGAAGACCGCGTTAACGTCCTCGTTGCGACCGACATTGCTGCCCGTGGCCTGGATATCAACGACATCAGCCATGTCTTCAACTTTGACCTGCCGCTGACCGCTGATATCTATCTGCACCGTATCGGCCGTACCGGCCGTGCTGGTCGTAAAGGGACCGCGATTTCTTTCGTGGAAGCGCATGACCATCTGCTGCTCGGTAAGATCGGCCGTTACCTTAACGAGCCGTTGAAAGCACGCGTACTGGACGAGTTCCGTCCAAAAACGAAAGCACCGAGCGAGAAAGTCACCGGTAAGCCGTCGAAGAAAGTGCTGGCGAAACGCAAAGAGAAGCAGAAAGCGGATCAGGAAAAATCGAAGGTGAAAGTTAAAGTTCGCCATCGTGACAGCAAAAACGTCGGCAAACGCCGTGTTAAACCTGACGCTGTAAAAGACGCTGCTAAATAAACATCAGCCTGATTTGGTGCAAAGAAAAACCGCCCTGAAGGCGGTTTTTTTATATCCATGAAACTGCTGGAATCTTAAAAGCTCGGAAGCGATTACAGACTTTCGGTGAAAGTACGGGTAATCACGTCACGCTGCTGCTCAGCAGTCAGTGAGTTAAAGCGCACCGCATAACCAGACACACGAATGGTCAGCTGCGGGTATTTTTCAGGATGCTTAACCGCATCTTCCAGAGTTTCACGGCGCAATACGTTAACGTTCAGGTGCTGACCCCCTTCCACACGTACAGTCGGTTGAATTTCCATTGGTACTTCACGGTATTCAAACTGGCCAAGCTCGCTGACAGCAACGATCTGGTCTTCCGCAAAACCCGCTTTTGCACATACGCAGCGCGCTTCCGCTTTTTCATCATCCAGCAGCCAGAAAGAGTTTTTCAGCGCTTCGTTGTTGCTTTTAGTAATTTGGATCCCGGTGATCATATGTTGCCTCCATTGTTGGCTACGATACTGTTAATTGATTGGTGTAAGGTGTGAACGACAACCTGTTTTCCTGTTGTCAGATATAACAGCAGAACACCCCGCATTCTTTGATAAATATCAATCTTTTCCTTGTGGGCATTTCTTACCCTCAGCATATTTATGTTTTATATCAATTTTTCCAAGGCACTGGATTAAATTATTTTTGTAAATTATCAACAATTTTTGCATAGAACGTTAAGTCGCAGATAAACATCAGCAAAAGCGCGTGCGGGTTTAACTCATCGGAATGAGCAGGTAAGCTACTGCCAGTTTAAAATTATCATCAAAAGGAGAGCGTCAATGTCCACCACTCTCACCTGGCATGACGTCATTGGTCAGGAAAAAGAACAACCTTACTTCGTTGATACACTGAAGTTTGTCGCGGCTGAACGCGCTGCGGGCAAAACGATTTATCCGCCGCAACAGGATGTGTTTAATGCATTCCGCTCTACCGAACTGGCAGACGTCAAAGTCGTGATTTTGGGGCAGGACCCTTATCATGGTCCCAATCAGGCTCATGGTTTATCGTTCTCTGTTCGCCCGGGCATTCCGGCACCACCTTCATTAGTGAATATGTATAAAGAGCTGGCCACCGATATTCCAGGCTTCGAACGACCCACTCACGGCTATTTGCAGAGCTGGGCAGATCAGGGCGTCCTGTTGCTCAATACCGTGCTGACTGTCGAAGGTGGTCAGGCGCATTCACATGCCAAACTGGGCTGGGAAACGTTCACTGATAAGGTCATCGCAGCGTTGAATGAAAATCGTGATGGGATCGTCTTTTTACTCTGGGGTTCCCATGCGCAGAAAAAAGGCAATATTATCGATCGCAATCGTCATCATGTATTGAAAGCACCGCACCCTTCTCCGCTTTCTGCCCACCGGGGTTTCCTGGGGTGTAAGCACTTCTCGCAGGCGAATGCCTTACTGGTGCAGCAATGTCTGGCACCAATTGACTGGGTGCCCAGATTGCCGGAATAACAAAAAAAGAGGCACCCGCAAAGGTGCCTCTTCCATTATGTCAGTCTGCTTAAAACAGAATCAGGCTTTGGCTTTAGAAACCGCAACCATTGCCGGGCGCAAAAGACGGCCGTTCAGCGTATAACCCTTCTGCATCACCATCATTACGTGATTAGGTTCCAGCTCGTCGGATTCCATCATAGTCATCGCCTGGTGCAGTTCAGGATTGAATGGCACGTGGATATCAGCCACCACTTCCATACCGAACTTGCGAACAGCATCCAGCAGGGATTTCAGGGTCAGCTCGACGCCTTCAATCAGACCCGCCAGTTCTGAATTCGATTTATCAGCCAGATCCAGCGCACGTTCCAGATTATCGATTACCGGCAACAATTCGCCAGAGAATTTCTCCAGAGCGAATTTATGCGCTTTCTCTATATCCTGCTCGGTACGACGGCGGATATTTTCCACTTCCGCTTTCGCACGCAGCAAGCTGTCACGCTCACGCTGCTGGAGTTCTTTCAGCTGCGCTTCCAGTTCAGCAATACGTTCATCGCGCGGGTCAACGACATCTGCCGCCTGAGTTTCCGCTTCCGTATGCAGCTCTTGTTCCTGATTCAGTTCTTCAGAGACTTGCTCGTCAGGTGTCTTATGTTCTTTACTACTCATGAATCTCTCCGCGTTTTAGCATTAATCTTGCTAGTTGGCTTATTATGGGGATCAAAACCGGGGTTTCAAGGTTTGGTTTTTAATGAAACCGGTCATAATGCAGGAGTCATCACACCCTGCTGAGGATAACCACAGCGATGAATAAAAAATTTGAGTGCATTGGGATTGTCGGACACCCTCGCCATCCTTCCGCACTTGCCACCCATGAAATGCTTTACCACTGGTTAATCTCAAAAGGTTATCAGGTGATCGTCGAACGTCAGGTGGCACAAGATTTAGCCCTGGAAGGCGCACAAACGGGCAGTCTGGCTGAGATCGGCAAGCTGGCGGATTTAGCCGTGGTCGTCGGCGGTGACGGCAATATGCTGGGTGCGGCGCGCGTTCTGGCCCGCTATGACATAAAAGTCATCGGCATCAACCGGGGTAATCTTGGCTTTCTTACCGATCTGGATCCGGATAACGCTTTGCAGCAACTCGATGACGTTCTGCAGGGTGAATACATCAGCGAGCAACGCTTCCTGCTGGAAGCCATGGTGCGCTGCAAGGACCAGCAATGTCGCGTCAGTACCGCCATCAATGAAGTCGTCCTTCATCCGGGAAAAGTCGCGCACATGATTGAATTTGAAGTCTATATTGATGACAAATTCGCTTTTTCCCAGCGCTCCGATGGTCTGATTATTTCGACACCAACCGGTTCTACCGCATATTCACTCTCAGGCGGCGGTCCGATCCTGACGCCGACGTTAGAAGCTATCGCACTGGTGCCGATGTTCCCACATACCCTTTCGGCGCGCCCGCTGGTTATCAACAGTAGCAGCACGATTTGTCTGCGGTTTTCGCATATGAGCAATGACCTTGAAATCAGCTGCGACAGCCAGATCGCTCTGCCGATTCAGCCGGGCGAAGAAGTGGTTATCCGTCGCAGTGAGTTTCATCTGAATCTGATCCATCCGAAAGACTACAGTTATTTCAATACATTAAGCACAAAACTTGGATGGTCAAAAAAACTCTTCTGATCTGATAAAAATAATTCGCCAGCCCCTTTACTGTATATAAAACCAGTTTATACTGTATGTAATTACAGGTCTGTTGTTATGTACAGGAAGGTGATCATGCTGGCGCAATTAACTATCAGTAACTTTGCCATTGTCCGTGAATTAGAAATCGATTTTCATGCAGGTATGACGGCCATCACCGGTGAAACCGGTGCCGGTAAGTCCATCGCGATTGATGCGCTTGGGCTTTGTCTGGGCAATCGTGCCGATGGCAGCATGGTGCGTCTCGGTGCCAGCCGTGCAGATATCTGCGCGCGATTCACCTTAGCGGATACCCCTTCGGCGAAACACTGGCTGGCTGAAAATCAGCTTGATGAAGGGCTGGATTGCCTGTTGCGCCGGACGATCAGCAACGATGGCCGTTCGCGTGGCTTTATCAACGGCACGCCCGTTCCCCTGTCACAGCTCCGTGAACTGGGCCAGCATTTGATCCAAATTCACGGACAACACGCCCATCAGCTTCTGCTCAAACCTGAGCATCAGAAAGCTTTACTCGATGCTTATTCGGATCAGCCCTTACTGCTGTCTGAGATGCGCAAAGCTTACCAAAACTGGCATCAGAGCTGCCGCCAGCTGGCACAATATCAACAGCAGATGAGTGAGCGAGAATCACGCCGCCAGTTGTTACAATACCAGTTGAAAGAGCTGAATGAATTTGCTCCTCAGGCAGGTGAGTACGAGCAAATTGATGAAGAATACAAACGTCTGGCTAACAGCGGGCAACTGCTTTCACTCAGCCAAAATGCGCTCTATTTGCTGGCTGATGGTGAAGAACAGAATATTATCAGTCTGCTCTATAGCGCCCGCAATCAGCTTACTGAACTCGCAGAACTCGACAGCAAAATGAATGATCTTATCGTCATGCTTGATGACGCGTCCATTCAGGTCAGCGAGGCCAGCGATGAATTACGCCATTACAGCGAACGCCTGGACATGGATCCAAACCGTCTATTCGAGCTGGAGCAGCGTTTGTCGCGCCAGATGAATCTGGCCCGTAAACATCACGTCAGCGCTGAAGATCTTCCTGAACTGCATCGTCAGTTGCTTGAGGAACAGCAGGAACTGGATGATCAGGAAACCAATCAGGCAGAGCTGAGTGAAGCGGTGCAACGCCATTACCAACAAGCCGTCGCGGTTGCTGAACAACTGCACGAAAAACGTCAGTATTTTGCTGATGAGCTAACGCATCTGATCACCCAAAGTATGCAGGCACTTTCCATGCCACACGGTAAATTTAAAATTCAGGTTCAGTTCGAACCAGAACATTTAAATATGGAAGGCGCAGACCGTCTCGAATTCCAGGTCACCACCAACCCGGGGCAGCCGCTTCAGGCTCTCGCAAAAGTAGCTTCCGGTGGCGAATTGTCGCGTATTGCGCTGGCTATCCAGGTTATCACGGCACAGAAAATGGAAACTCCGGCGCTGATCTTTGATGAAGTGGATGTCGGTATCAGTGGCCCGACGGCTGCGATCGTTGGCCGCTTGTTGCGTCAGTTAGGCGAATCAACGCAAGTTATGTGCGTCACTCATTTACCTCAGGTTGCAGGTTGTGGTCATCAGCATTATTTTGTCAGCAAAGAAACTGATGGTGAAGTGACTGAAACCCAAATGAATCGCCTTGATAAAAAGGCGCGTTTGCAGGAACTGGCACGTCTGCTGGGCGGAAGTGAAGTGACCCGAAACACGCTGGCCAACGCAAAAGAGTTACTCGCAGCGTAAAAAGCTCAACTTTTTTACAGTTCAGCGGTCATACAGGTGCCCCGCAAAGGTTTCAAACTGATGAAAGGTCTATTATCATCGGCATCTTATGCCCTAAAGGAATGTAATGACTATGCGCTGTAAAACGCTAACTGCCGCCGCTGTAGCTCTTGTAATGCTTACTGCGGGCTGTTCCACTCTGGAAAAGGTGGTTTATCGGCCTGACATCAATCAGGGGAACTACTTGTCTCCTGCTGATGTTCAAAAAATTCATACCGGTATGACTAAACAACAAGTTGCTTATGTTCTCGGCACGCCGATGCTACACGACCCGTTTGGCAGTAATGTTTGGTATTACGTGTTCCGTCAGGAACCAGGCCATGAAGGTATCACTCAGCAGACTTTAACGCTGACCTTCAACGAGTCTGATACACTGACCAACATCGACAACAAACCTAAGTTGAGCGATCAAAAGTAAATCGCCCGGTGTGATGGTCTCTGGTTACCGCCAAAAATCATCTTTCAGGGTAAAAAAATAAGGCGCCTGAGGCGCCTTATTTTTTAGAACGTTCGGCGCGTATACGCCGTAACTCTTTCGGATCTGCAATCAGGGGCCGATAAATTTCAATGCGATCACCATCACTGACTGTATCCGCAAGCTTTACCGGCCGGCTGTAGATGCCTAACTTATTCTGTTTGAGATCGATATCCTGACGC
Organism: Rahnella sp. GSA61A; assembly: GCF_019969905.1. NCBI lineage: Bacteria > Pseudomonadati > Pseudomonadota > Gammaproteobacteria > Enterobacterales > Yersiniaceae > Rahnella > Rahnella sp. GSA61A. Next base: position 42,789 of record NZ_JAHXYO010000020.1, read on the forward strand.
AGCTCAAGTAAACCGGAAGCCTTCACTGCCTGTTCGACACTGCTCCCCTCCGCCAGTTTTACCGTTCGCAGATACTGACGTTCCGGCAACGCGTAGACCACTTCAACGCGGATCTCAGACACTGTAGACCTCTTTCGCGCGTAGAGTGAATGCCTGAACCATACTGCCAGCCAGTTCTTTGAAGATTTTACCGAATGCTAATTCAATCAATTTATTTGTAAATTCAAAATCAAGACTGAGCTGAACTTTACAGGCATCCGGGCTAAGTTCGATGAAATCCCATCCTCCGGTCAGCTTACGGAACGGACCATCCACCAGTTGCATATCAATGCGTTTGTTGCTGATTAACGTATTTTTGGTGGTAAAAGTTTTACTGATGCCCGCTTTGGAAACATCAACCGCTGCGGTCATCGACGTATCGCTGTTTTCCAGGATACGGCTGCCGGTACAACCAGGCAGAAATTGCGGGTAGGCGTCGACATCATTCACTAAGGTGTACATCTGCTCCACGCTGAACGGCACAAGCGCAGAACGACTTATCTGTGGCATATCATTTTCCAGGTGTCATAAAACGTACAGATAATACCATTTATCCGCGCGGTAATAAAAACAACGAAGCACAGGCTGCCACAAACAGGAAAAACTCCCGACTCTCACTGCGTGGGGATTTCAATCGGCATCGCTTACAGTATAATAAGTATCACTATGACAAAGAAAAAAGCACATAAACCCGGTTCCGCGACTATCGCGATGAACAAACGCGCTCGCCACGAATATATCATCGAAGATGAATTTGAGGCGGGGCTTGCTTTGCAGGGATGGGAAGTCAAATCGATGCGCGCTGGTAAAGCAAACATCACTGACAGCTACGTCACATTCCGCGACGGTGAAGCCTTTTTGTTTGGCGCAACCATTCAACCTCTTAACGTGGCGTCCACTCATATTGTGTGTGACCCGACCCGTACAAGAAAATTACTGCTCAACAAGCGTGAGTTAGAAACGCTGTTCGGTAAAGTCAGTCGCGATGGTTACACCGTCGTCGCGCTTTCCATGTACTGGAAAAATGCCTGGTCGAAAGTGAAGATCGGTCTGGCTAAAGGTAAGAAAGAGCACGACAAGCGCGATGACATTAAAGATCGTGAATGGAAAGTAGACAAAGCACGTATCATGAAGCACGCAAATCGCTAAGCCTCTGGCTTAGCTTGGTGTTTTGCTGGTATACTACGAAATAGTACTTGGGGCTGATTCTGGATTCGACAGGATTTGCGAAGCCCAAGGAGCATGCCGAGGGGCGGTTGGCCTCGTAAAAAGCCGCAAAAAAATAGTCGCAAACGACGAAAACTACGCCCTAGCAGCTTAATACCCTGCTTAGAGCCCTCTCTCCCTAGCCTCCGCTCTTAGGACGGGGATCAAGAGAGGTCAAACCCAAAAGAGATCGCGTGGACACCTTGCCTGGGGTGAAAGCGTTAAACCCAATCAGGATAGTTTGTTAGTGGCGTGTCCATCCGCAGCTAACCGGCGAATGTAAAGATTGGACTAAGCATGTAGTGCCGACGGTGTAGTAATTCTGGACGGGGGTTCAAATCCCCCCAGCTCCACCAAATAATGATCCGGTTATTACCAGATAAGTCCGGAGAAGTCCTGAAAGCCCGCATCCCTTCTAGGTTTGCGGGCTTTTTTGTGTCTGTAGAAGTCCGAGATCGAGAACATTCCTGTTCAGGAGCTGAAAGCATGCACACTTATTCAGGTGTTAGAGCCAATCAAAGCACGTGGAGCGTTAGAAGCTGTCGGAAGGTTAGTTCAGCGCATCAATGAGATAATGATTTATGCGGTGAATGTGGGATTGATTGAGGCGAATCCAGCTTCAGGTATAGGTAATGCTTTCGAACGCCCGAAGAAGCAGCACATGCCTACAATACGCCCTGCAGAAGCCTCAGCAATAGCTTGGTCAGAGACCGATATCGAGAACAAGCAGTAGTGTATTCCAGCGGAACGTATGAAGGCAAAACGTGATCATATAGCCCCTCTCTCAGAACAAGCTTTAGAGCTGCTGGAAATCATGCCTCCAATTAGCGGGAATCGTCAGCACGTTTTCCCTAGCCGAAAGGTCGGGCTGTGCCGCAAACGTTGAAAGAGTATGAGATTGAATTCTTGAAGAAAAAGACCAATCCGGGTCTGCAAACCAATCTGATCTTAAGTGAAGACTGCGAGACAGACTGGTTGCCAATGTGCGAAATCAAGAATGCTTAAAAAGAAACCGGCTCAGGCCGGTTTTTTTCATTGAGAAGTAGTAACTGGTCACTTGAAGTGATGAGTTATGGGCAGTTCAGGGCAAACCAATCACCACATAACATAATGAAATTAAACAAAAAAACAAAAAGTGAACACTGTGAACAGTTTTTATATAAATCTTTTTTCTGATGTTCAAATTTTTGCCTTCTTAGAGGCTCTTCCAGTCAGGCAACTTGTTGGACCGCTTGCGCCAATAGTGGAATAACGCCATGAATAAACCAAACAGCAAACCGGCAAAGAGGGCGATGAATACCGCATGCAATACGCTGAAGCCTTGATTTTTCCAGATAGTGAACCACATGAAAATGCCCCATATAGGGCTGTACCAGGCGGCGAAGAACATCGTATTAAGCCAGAAAGGGGCAAACGGAGGCGGTGGCATTTTACTCCCCATTTTCCAAAACAAGCGTAAGATGGGGGGCGCATAATTGCTCCGCCACATCTTTTTATTTTCCATCAGGTCTATTGCCTTTTTCTTCTTTTCTTCAAATACCATCATCTGACTCCTTTCATTAGATACCAATAAAGACTTTCTAATAATATGCCTTATTCAACGTAAGCCATTAGAGTGAAATAAACTAAACACTCAGCCTCCTATATCAGAATCAGAGCAGCCAAAATCATCGTGAGAAGCACCTCAATAATCGGTTCAAACCGGAATTTTGCATTTTTTGGCCAACGGTTCATTGTAAGTGACCAGTCAGGGCAATCTCATCACCATTTAACCATTTGAAAAATAAAGTAAACACGTAATGGACAGTTTGAACATTTTATTCATAAATATTTTTTTGCTCTATGCCTGCATTTGATTTAGACTTTTCTTAAATTAGATAAGACTAAAATAAAATATGAAAAATACCGACCTTGAATTTTTGCAAGATAGTGCGGCTCAGGCGACCAGGCTTCTCAAGTCCATGAGTAACGTTAACCGACTATTGATTCTTTGTACTCTCATTGACTCACCGGGAACTTCAGCAGGTAATCTAAGTAAACTGACAGGATTAAGTCCTTCAGCCACATCGCAGCACCTGGCGAGAATGAAGGAAGAGGATTTGATTGAATGTTCCATAGATGAGCAACGAAGAAATTATTTCATTAAAAATGAATCGATTAGAAAAGTTATCGCAACGTTAAAGGACATTTACTGCCCTGAGGATTTAAAATGAGCACAAGAACTGTAAGTCCTGCAGAAGCACATGAACTCATGAAAAATGGCAGCACTCTGATCGACATTCGGGAGCCTGCTGAATTTCTTCGAGAGCACGTTCCTGGAGCTATCTCTTTTCCACTATCCGATATTTTGTTGGGGAAAAAAATCAAGGACCTGCCTGTAAATCATCCTGTTATTTTTCACTGTTTGGCGGGTTCACGCACAGCTCAAAATGAAGATGCGCTGGTCAGAACAGCAGACCCGGCAACAGTTTTATTGTTGTCTGGCGGCATTAATGCCTGGAAAAATGCAAATCTTCCGACGATTGAAGACAAGAAATATCCTCTTCCAATCATGAGGCAAGTTCAGATTGTAGCTGGAATACTTATCCTCGCAGGGGTATTGATGGGATACGCAATAGATGAAAGCTTCTTTCTATTATCGGGGTTCGTCGGTGCAGGCCTGCTTTTTGCTGGTGTAAGTGGTTGGTGCGGAATGGCAGTTTTGCTTTCCAAAATGCCATGGAACAAGCTTAAGCATTAAAGATTGGGTATACGTTTAGGTATACAAACAAAAATTGAATTCAATTTTTTACGGAAACCCGGCAATGGCTGGACAAACTGGAGTGAATGAAAGTTACACGCTGAAAAAAGGTCCGTCGGGGTGAATTCATCAGTGAGCTGTTCTGATAAAAGCTGAATATCAGTATTTTCATAGTCCAACATGGACCTCACTGATTCCCACGGCGTATTTTGTACCCAATCTGGTAGGGTCCCACGTACATCGTCGAAGCTTTTAATCAAAAAGTCGTAAGTTTCTTTAAAATTAATTTTCATTAAAATAAAAAATTATGTACTTTCGGCTTTTAATAAAAAAACGAGAAGGCACAAATATTTTTAAAAACAACCACATCCCTAATCTTCCTGCATCCAAACCAATATGATTCAGGAGAATAAGCCATGACATCATCTAATGTTAAGGTTCTACGCTTACCCGCTGTCGCGCTCAAAATGGGTCTTTCCAGATCCACAATTTATGACCGGATGAACCCAAAACCTCCCCGCTTTGGCCCAACGTTTCCAAAAACAAGGTCTTGAGGGAGTCAGTTGGTGGGATGGCGAGAGGCTGATCGTGAGTTCAGCCCCCCCAATAATCACATTTATTTATAATTGACAGCCAAAACATTTATTTAAATGATGCGAGCACCTTTATTATTTAAATACACATGGTTAAGGGTAAGTTTAATTTACTCATTCTTAATATATAATTAAATACTATGCAAATAATGCAAATGATATAAAGGCGCGTATTTCTTGCATCCTTGTTAATAAACGAGTTTATAGACAAATTAGGAAGTCACCTATGCGCTTAAATAAATTAACTAAAGCAATCCTGTTTTCTGCTATTGGATTCCCAATAATTTCGTCTGCCGCCACTGTGACGGCAAGCGACCAGACTAACACCTTCTCCGGCCTCGATTACTCAATGATGATCACCAAAGATGGTGGTCACACCTGGACTGCGTATACCAACGCATCGCAAAACAACTTCCCAGGTACTGTCTTAGCACAAGTCGCGCCAAAACAGGAACTGGCTATTATTTCTGAGGATTACGATCCAAACCGCACCTATAAAGGCGGCGATACCGTTCGCTTCCTGGGATACTACTGGACTGCACAATGGTGGGTTGACCAGGGTATTAGCCCGGGAACCGATCCAGTATGGGTATCCGGTGATGCTATTAACATCAAGCCTTACATCAGCTTCCAGTTCACGCCGTATACCGGCCAGGACGCTATCGATCTGCAGAACCGTGAAAAAGCCAACGTAGCTGCACAGCGTAAAGTGATTGGTTACTTCCCGGAATGGGGCGTGTATGAAGCCCATAACTTCTTTACCCCTGATAAAGTGGACTACTCTGGTCTGACCCACCTGAACTACGGTTTTGCGGTGGTGAAAAACGGTGTGGTGACCATGCATGACACCGATAAAGCCCCAGGACTGATTAAAGACCTGGATAAACGGACTGAAGCGGCCAACGTGGCGCATATGATTTCTGTCGGTGGCTGGAATAACTCCCAGGAAGGTGTCTTCGAAGCGGCAACCGCCACGGATGCAGGTATTGAGAAACTGGCCAACAGCATGGTCAGCTACATGGCACAATGGCATTTCGACGGCCTCGACATTGACTGGGAATATCCGAATACCGAAGCTGAGAAAAACCAGTTCACTAAACTAATCCAGTCGCTGCGTACCAAACTGGATGCGCAAGGTCTGAAAGATGATAAGTATTATCAACTTTCTGCGGCGGTCACCACTAATCACAACAACATTCAGTTCATCAACCCGGCGGTAACCACGCCATTGCTGGATAGCGTGAACGTGATGGCGTATGACATCCACGGTGCCTTCGATCCGCTAACCGGTCATAACGCACCGCTGTATGAAAACAGCCATGATGAAGATAAAGATCTGAACGTGGCTGACACCATGACGGCCTATGTCGAAACCTGGAATGTGCCGAAAACCAAGCTGATGATGGGAATCCCATATTATGGTCGTGGCTGGGGCCATGTGCCGGGTACAGAACTCATTCCTGGTTTGCCGGGCATGTTTAACACCGGCGCGGCAACCGTAAAAGGTGCATGGGATGATGCGGATCAGTTTACAGGTACCAACCCGTGGTATGTGCTCAAGCAAAAACTGGCCAGTGGCGAATACACGCGCTATTGGGACCCAGAGTCACACGTTCCGTATCTCTACAGCAAAACCAAGCAAGAATTCCTGACCTATGACGATCCGCAGTCCATTGATGAAAAAGTAGATTACATTCTCGATCAGGGCTTCGGTGGTGCGATCCTGTGGGATATCAGTGGCGATACTCCGGAACACGAACTGGGTAATATCGTTAAAGAAGTGAAAAACACGCCGCTTCCGGATGATTCCGATGTCCCAGTACCAGATGAAGATCCGGTTATCGATAAGACCGATCTGAAAGCTATTCTGGTCAGCGTGGATGATGGTCAAACACGTGTTTACATGAATCTCGATTCCAGCAAAATTACGAGTGGCACGGCATATACAGCCTATGTTGACGGGAAATATCTTTTCGGCACAGAAGGCACTCACTATTACTACAGCAACAAGAAAAGTTTAGGTAAAGAAGCTTCATTCCGTACAGGGGATGTTGAAAGCCGCCTGGCAGTAGGTTCTGTCATTTCGGTCAAACGTGAGTACCCGAATCAGGCTGTTCTTGGTCAGATTACGGTCACGCAGGATATGCTCGACGGTAATAACCCGGTGATCTCTGATGGCAGCGTGAAGTCGATGAGTGTGTCGAAAATCAATAACGTGCCGTATATTTTCGTTGATTTTGATAAAGAAAAACTCCACAGCGCAGATGGTTCTTCTTATGTTGCTAAAATCGTTAATGATAGCAAGAGAGGCAACTATATTTTCAACTGCGATAATGGCAAATGTGATTACAGTACCGAGACTGTAGATGGCGCTATTTCACACGTTAAGTCGGATGAAAAAGACATTTCTATCGGTGAAACCATTGTCATTCAGCGTGTGTCACCTAATCCGGCAGTTGTGGCCCAAATGGTGGTCACCAGCTTTGAGCCAGAACCGCAGCCAGAACCGCAGCCAGAGCCTGTGACCGGTCTTAAAGTCACCCTGTTCCAGAACGCTGGTTATACTGGCGATAGCCTGGAAGTCACTGGGGACATCGATTGCTTAAACGGTGTTAAGATGAAAAACGGTACTGACGCCAATGATCAAGTGTCGTCCTTTACGATACCAGAAAGTTCGTTGGGGGTGCGTTTATTCACAGAATGTCAATTCAAAGGAACTTCGAACCTATTTCCATCTTCATCTCAATATGATCTGACCAGGTATCTCAGCGAAATGAACAAAGCAGTCTCCTCTGTTCAGGTCGTTAAAGCAGAAGCTCGTGAAGCAAGCTATGATCGTGGCGGGTTCTTACAGATTTACGGGGATATTCCACGGCTCAGCGCCGAAAAAAGGGGCGATTATAGAGATACTTACGATAATGTCATCTCCCAAATAGAGGTTGCTGAGGGTTATACCGTCCGCCTGTATTCTGAGCGTGACTATCAAGGGTCTTATGTTGATGTGAAATCAGGTCAAAAGATTCCCGACCTTAGCGCAGTGTCATTTGATAACAAAGCCTCTTCATTAAAAGTCTTCATCGATAAAGCCAAGTAATCTTCCATGAACGGTCTTTGACAATGTCATCTTAAGTCAAATGCAGACCTTCAATCGCCTTTACTCCTGTGGGTAAAGGCGATTTTTTTGCCTGATATCTTCAGACATTGGAATATTTATCCTGTTGTTTTTAAGAATAAACGCAGCCCCTCTGCCGCTATAGACCCGGTAAAACCCTCACTTACTCTGCCCAAAAACCAATACCCCCTATGTCACGCTAATGACCATTTTGACGATAAGATTGGCGCTTGACCCTAGATATCGCAATCGTCATATTCAAAATATGAATAATTCCTTTACCCTCGCCGCAGCCGGGCGGGGGTTTGTTTTTATTGGGCACCACCGGAGAACAATTGTGAATAAAATCCCCTTGCTGATCATCGCGGCATTATCGGCCACCAGCGGGCTGGCACATGCGGAGACGACATTGCGTTTCGGTGTGGATCCGTCATTTCCACCTTTTGAATCAAAAGCGCCAGATGGCAAGCTGGTCGGTTTTGATATCGATTTAGGTAACGCCATTTGTCAGCAGGCAAAAGTGAAATGTGAGTGGGTCGAAACCGCCTATGACGGCATTATCCCGGCGCTGAATGCTAAAAAGTTTGATGCGGTACTTTCTGCAATGTCCATGACACCAAAACGTAAAACGCAGGTCACTTTCTCCGACATGCTTTACCACGTGCCAAGTGTGCTGATCGCGAAGAAAGGGAGCGGCCTGCAACCCACAGCCGATTCACTGAAAGGAAAAACGGTGGGTGTTGCTCAGGGCACTACGCAGGAAGCCTACGCCCAGGGCGAATGGCAGAAAAAAGGCGTGGATGTGGTTTCCTATCAGAATCAGGATTTCGTGAATCAGGATCTGGCATCAGGTCGCATAGACGTGACGCTGACCAATGCCGCCGCCGCAGAAACGGGCTTCCTGAAAACCCCTGAAGGCACAGGTTATGCCTTCGCCGGGGAGCCATTAAACGACACCCGTTATTTGGGTGAAGGCACGGCCATCGGACTGCGTAAGGATGATCAGGCACATCTGACACTGATCAATAATGCACTGGCAGAAATACACAAAAACGGCACTTATAAGACGCTGGAAAAGAAATACTTCACCTTTGAAGTTTATAACAAAAAATCCTGATTACTTTTCCGTCGCCGCAGGGATCTTGCTCTGCGGCCTTTTTTGAATACCGCTTCCACTTATCAATAGCTGTTACTGAAACAGATAAAAATTTTCTTGCGCGTCTGCGCAACCCTCTGTTCTGCCAGTATCTTTTAATCATCATCGGCCATAAAGTCAGCACAGGTTGAAGCCAGAAACCGGATAAAGATTAAACAACAATAATCTCTGTCGATGTTTGTTGGAGCGCCTGCTGCACATCATCGCTGATAGCGGAGTCAGTAATGATGGTGTCGATTTTTTCCATAGGCAGCACCAGGTTATATCCGCGTCGGCCAAATTTAGTGGAATCAGTCACCACGACAACACGCTGAGCGGCATCAGCCATAATACCGCTGATACTATAGCCTTCATTAAATGTGGTGATCCCTGTGGCCGCGTCGAGGCCATCAGCGCCGACAAACATGAGGTTAGCGACGATGCCCTGCAACGCATATTCCGTGATGTTGCCATGTAGCGAGCGCGTTTTGTGGCGTAGTGTTCCGCCGCAAACGACCAGAGTGATATCCGGGTTTTCTGATAATACAAACGCAGCCGGTAAGTTGTTAGTAATGACAGTGATATCACCCGCTTTCACTAACTCCTCAGCCAGCAGCATGGTCGTGCTGCCACTGTCGAGGATCACGGTATCCCCCGGTTTAACCAACCCCGCGGCGGTCTGAGCAATGCGTTTTTTCGGGTCGCTGGCGTGAAGATAACGCTCTTCCAGAACCATTTCATCCAGTGGTTTTTCGTGACCAGGCGTTTCCTTTGCGATCCACTTTGCCGCCCCTCCGTGAAAACGACTGAGCGCACCTTTTTGTTCCAGCAAACTCAAGTCTGACCGAATTGTCACCTCTGAAACTTCGAAAGCAGTCGAAAGGTCAGTGACCAGAACACTGCCATTTTCATTCACTAAATCAATGATTTTATTGCGACGTTCATAAGTATTCATTATGAGTAATCCGAAAGGTCATATTCCTCACAGTGTAAACAAAAGGCACCTTAATGAGGAGTAAAAATTCCCTGCGCTGTGAAGCATAGCAACTCCGCATGTGCCTTTGCTGCATTCTCAGACGTTATCTTTTCAATCCCCGAGACGCCCCTAAAACGAAAGAAAACGAATGCAATAAACTTACGAAACATTTCGATCGCCATCACATAATGCAGAAAACGCTATTGTTTGCCTTTCGGAAAGGTATGATCCTCTTCGGAAATAAACGGAGGCATAAAATGAAAGACATTATTGCTAAACACAAGACAGGCGAAAGGATCGGGATCTGCTCAGTATGCTCTGCGCACCCGCTGGTGATTGAAGCTGCATTACGGGAAGACTTACACACTGGCCGAAAAGTGCTCATCGAGGCAACCTCCAACCAGGTAAATCAGTTTGGCGGCTATACCGGCATGCTGCCAATTGATTTTCGGGATTTCGTTCTCGCCATTGCCGAGAAAATCGGATTTCCATTACAACGTCTGATCTTAGGGGGCGATCATCTGGGGCCAAACTGCTGGCAGCACGAAAACGCCGAAACAGCGATGGCAAAAGCACAAGAGCTTATCGCGCGTTATGTCGAAGCCGGATTCAGCAAAATTCATCTGGATGCATCCATGTCCTGTGCAGACGATCCTGTTCCTCTGGATCCTTTCGTCGTGGCTCAGCGCGCGGCGCGTTTATGTCAGGTCGCAGAAGAAGTGGCAACTGCACAGCAGAAAGCGTTGCTGACCTATGTCATCGGTACTGAAGTTCCGGTTCCAGGCGGTGAGTCATCGGCGATTCAGCACGTTCATGTCACTGAAGCCAAAGATGCAAAAGCGACTCTGGATATGCACCATCAGGCATTTCGTGAACTCGGGCTCAATGATGCCATAGATCGGATCGTCGCCATCGTGGTTCAGCCCGGCGTTGAATTCGATCACAGCCGCGTGATTCACTATCAGTCTGATCTTGCTCAGGATCTGTCAGCTTATATTGCGACTACACCGCTGGTTTATGAGGCACATTCCACCGATTACCAGACCCGTGATTCCTACCGCAACCTGGTGAAAGATCACTTCGCTATCCTGAAAGTGGGTCCCGCGCTGACTTTCGCTTTGCGGGAAGCCGTCTTTGCCCTGGCCAACATTGAACAGGTATTGATTGCGCCCGAATGCCGTAGCCAGATCCTCACGGTCATTGATGGCGTCATGCTGGATGAACCCGGTTACTGGAAAAAGTATTACAACCCAACATTCAGCCTTTCGCTTATCGATCTGCATTTCAGCTTATCCGATCGAATTCGCTACTACTGGCCTCATACACGCATCAACCGGGCGATGGACGTTTTAATGGCCAACCTGCGTTCAACAGATATCCCGCTTGGTCTGCTGAGCCAATATCTTCCTGCTCAGTTTGAACGGGTGATGAACGGCGAACTCGCCAGCGACCCGCATGAACTTATCATCGATAAAATTCAGGACGTTTTACGCGCATATCACTTCGGCTGCACGCCGTTGCAAACGACATGCGAAGGAGCCTGCCATGCATAATTGCGAAATCTTCGTCAAAACAGGTATCAGCTTTGCGGATTATCACGAAGCACTCATGCATATCGGTGAGCGCATGGTGCAGGAGGGCGTGGTGGAATCGACGTATCCGCAGGCGCTGGTCAATCGCGAGGCTGAATATCCCACCGGCATTCAGCTTGAACACCACGCCGTCGCCATTCCTCATTGCGAAGCCACCCATGCCCGCAGCCCGGCCATTTATCTGATCAGGCCAGATACAGCGGTGGAATTCTTTCAGGCTGATGATGAGGGAACGATTCCCGCGACACTCATTATTGCCCTGATTGTCACTCATCCTTCTGAACAGCTGATGTTGTTACGTCAGTTATTCAGCCAGCTACAGGATCCTGTTTTTTTCGAAAGCTTACTGACAGCGCCTGAAGAACAGTTATCCGCGCTTTTTGAACGGCACATTTTTATCCCGGCACCTGAGAAACGATCCGCCGTTTGTACCTGAAAATGTTCTCAGCAATAAACCCGACGTCTTACCTAAAAAAATAATATTTAAAACAATCTGTTAAGGAGCCTTACCGTGAAGCGAAAAATTATAGTCGCCTGTGGCGGAGCCGTTGCTACCTCTACGCTGGCAGCGGAGGAAATCAAAGAATTGTGTGAGGCGCATGGCATACATGTGGATCTCGTTCAGTGCCGGGTAACGGAAATCGAAACCTATATGGACGGTGCCCATCTGATTTGTACCACCGCCAAAGTTGACCGGACATTTGGCAACATTCCGGTGGTGCACGGCATGCCGTTTATCTCCGGCGTGGGTATGGATACGTTACGTCAGCAAATACTGACCCTGTTACAGGAGTAAGTCATGTTTACCGACATCATGCGCTACATCCTCGATCTCGGCCCGACAGTCATGCTGCCTGGGGTGATCATCGTTTTCTCTCTGATATTAGGGATGAAACTGGGGGATTCATTTAAATCTGCGATTCATATTGGTATTGGCTTTGTCGGGATCGGTCTGGTCATTGGCCTGATGCTCGACTCCATCGGCCCTGCGGCAAAAGCCATGGCAGAGCATTTCGAAATTAACCTGCAGGTCGTCGATATTGGCTGGCCGGGTTCGTCGCCAATGACCTGGGCATCACAAATCGCGCTGGTCGCTATTCCGATTGCGATCGGAGTGAACATCGTCATGTTGCTGACGCGTATGACACGTGTCGTCAATGTGGATATCTGGAATATCTGGCACATGACTTTCACCGGTGCCATGTTGCACCTCGCCACCGGTTCTTACTGGCTGGGGATCATGGGGGTCGTTTTGCATGCGGCATTCATCTACAAGCTGGGCGACTGGTTTGCAAAGGATACGCGTGACTTCTTTAATCTGGACGGTATTGCCATCCCCCATGGTTCCTCGGCGTATCTCGGCCCGATTGCGGTACTGGTTGATACCCTCATTGAGAAGATCCCAGGGCTGAACAAAATTCACTTCAGCGCTGATGATGTGCAAAAGCGTTTCGGTCCGTTCGGTGAACCCGTCACCGTCGGTTTCGTGATGGGGCTGATTATTGGTTACCTCGCGGGATACGACGTCAAAGGCGTATTGCAGCTGGCCGTTAAAACCGCTGCGGTTATGCTTCTGATGCCACGAGTCATCAAACCGATAATGGACGGTTTAACGCCCATTGCCCGCCATGCCCGTACACGTCTGCAAGCCCGCTTTGGTGGACAGGAGTTCCTGATTGGTCTGGATCCGGCTTTATTACTCGGTCATACCGCCGTTGTTTCAGCCAGCCTGATTTTTATTCCTCTGACAATCCTTATCGCCGTGCTTGTCCCGGGAAATCAAGTCTTGCCATTTGGTGACCTCGCCACTATCGGCTTCTTCGTTGCCATTGCGGTGGCCGTGCATCAGGGCAACCTGTTCCGCACGCTGATTTCGGGTTGCATCATCATGAGCATCACACTGTGGATAGCGACGCAGACCATTGATTTACATACCCAACTGGCTGCAAATGCGGGTGCACTCACGGCTGGAGGAAGAGTAGCTTCAATGGATCAGGGCGGCTCGCCGATCACGTATTTACTCATCCAACTTTGCACGCTCAAAAACATCACCGGACTCACCATCATCGGCGTTATTTACGCCATCGGTGTATTCCTGACATGGCGTCGCGCCCGTCAATTCACACAAACAGAAAAGCGGGCAGCCGCTTCACTGGCTAACTCTTAACTTTTCATCCCGGCGGGGGGAAATCCCCCGCTTAAGGAATCTGACTATGAAATCAGTTGTTGTACATGCTGACAGCAGGATAACTATTGAAGAGCAACCGGCTCCCACGCTGAGTGCACCCGATGAGGTTCTGGTTCGCATTGCCTACTCCGGGCTTTGCGGATCCGATATCCCGCGTATTTTCGCCAGCAGTTCACATTTTTATCCCATCACATTAGGCCACGAATTCAGTGGTCACGTCGTTAGCACCGGAGAAGAAGTCAGCGATTTATATGAGGGGGATGCCGTGGCCTGCGTACCTTTATTGCCATGCTTTCAGTGCGAAGAGTGCCGCAAAACAGCGTATTCCCAATGTAAGCATTATCAATTTATTGGCTCCCGACGGAGTGGCGGCCATGCTGAATTTATCGTGGTTTCGCGTAAAAACTTATTTAAATTGCCGGAGAATTTTTCACTTCTGCAAGGCGCTTTTTTGGAACCGCTCACCGTTGGCTTGCATGCCCTGAAGCTGGCAGGAGGCTGTGAGGGTAAAGAAGTGATAGTCATTGGAGCCGGCACCATCGGGCAGTTGCTTATTCAGGCAGCCAGCGCCCTGGGGGCTAAATCGGTGACAGCGATCGATATCAATCCGCAGCGCCTTTCCCTGGCGCAGGAAACAGGTGCCAGCCACGTTTATAACAGCGCAATATGCAACGCCGATGAAATCCGCCAGCAAACTCATGAACGGCGCTTTAATCAGTTGATTATTGAAACAGCAGGCACAGCGCAAACCGTGGCCTTGTCTCTCAATATCGCAGGCCCCAAAGCGCAAATCGCGCTGGTCGGCACCTTACACAAAGACCTGACTTTAGACGTCACTACTTTCGGCCATATCCTGCGCAAAGAGCTGACCTTGCTCGGCAGTTGGATGAACTATTCCTCTCCGTGGCCGGGCAGTGAGTGGCGACTTGCCATACAGCTTTTTGCTGAGAATAAACTAAACCTGGCCCCCCTGATCGCCAGTGTTGCCCGTCCCGCAGAGTTTGTCAGGGACGTCACGGCACTGGCTGGCAAGCCGATGACGGGAAAGATTTTGCTGGATATGACGGGAGGCTAAGAAAATGTATCTGATTTCAAACAGGGAAATGCTGCTCGCAGCTCAGCGCGGAGGTTACGCCGTCCCGGCTTTCAACGTTCACAACCTCGAGACGGTACAAGTCGTGGCAGAAACAGCGGCAGCCATGAGTTCTCCGGTGATCCTTGCCGGAACGCCGGGGACATTCAGTTATGCAGGTACAGACTACCTGATCTCGATATGCCATGAGGCTGCGCGGAAGTATCGCATTCCACTGGCGCTGCATCTGGACCACCATGAAGATCAGGGCGATATCGAAAACAAAGTCCGGTCGGGGATCCGCTCCGTAATGATTGATGCTTCACATTTCCCGCTGGCAGAAAACATCCAACACGTGTGTGAAACTGTACGGTTGTGTCATGCCTTTGATGCCAGTGTCGAAGCAGAACTCGGCCGTCTTGGCGGGCAGGAAGACGATCTGGTGGTAGACGAAAGCGACAGTTTTTTCACCGATCCCGTTGTGGCCAGGCACTTTGTTGAATCCACACGCATTGACTCGCTGGCCGTTGCGATTGGCTCCGCGCATGGTCTGTATCAGGGCGAACCGAAACTGGACTTCTGCCGCCTTGGGCAAATCCGTCAGCAGGTCGATGTCCCGCTGGTCCTGCATGGTGCGTCCGGTATTCCTGAAAGCATGATCCGTGAGGCAATAGAACTTGGGATTTGCAAAGTCAATATTGCGACCGAGCTGAAAATCGCATTTGCTGGCGCGGTAAAAGAGTATTTTGCACAACATCCGGATGCTAATGATCCCCGCAAATACATCGTGCCTGGAAAACTGGCGATGCAAAAAGTTGTTGAGGAAAAAATCAGGATCTGTGGTAGTGCCGGATGCTTATAACTGGCCTGTATTAACGAAGCGGGCTAAGCGCCCGCTTTCCGGATTTTTATTAAAGCGCCGGTTGCAGGCGTCATTCCATTCTGATTTTATGGAAGTTCATTGAGAGTAAAATGGAAACGCTATGACCACCCTTAACCACTTCGGCCAACCCATTGGTGATGCCCTTCCCGACTGGCAACCCCGCGAACGACCTTCTCATGTTCAGCTTGACGGCCTCTGGTGTCGTCTGGAGCCTCTGAACGCTGAACGCCATAGTCAGGATCTCTTCAGGGCCTGGCACAGCATTGATGATAATCGCGACTGGACATATCTCTCCGTCGATCGTCCTGCGACCCAGGCTGATTGCGATCTGTTTATTTCTCAACAGGCCAGAAGTGAGGATCCCTTGTTCTTTGCGGTTGTCGATATGCAGACACAACGCGCAGTCGGCAGTGTTTCTCTGATGCGCATTGATGCGGTGAATGGCGTTGCCGAAATTGGCTGGGTGAACTGGTCTCCGCTGATGAAACGCACGCGTTTTGGCACTGAAGCAATTTATCTGCTGCAACGCTATCTGTTCGATACGCTGAAATATCGCCGCTGCGAATGGAAATGCCACAGCCTGAATGAGCCATCAAAACTGGCCGCACAGCGTTTTGGTTTCCACTATGAAGGTATGTTCCGTCAGGCCATCATCAATAAAGGCCACAACCGTGACACCTGCTGGTATTCCGTTCTCGACTATGAATGGCCAGCGTCGAAAGCCGCGTTTGAACGCTGGTTAAGCGCAGATAATTTCACGCCGGAAGGTCAGCAAAAACAACGGCTGGAAACACTGCGTGGGTGAATATTGCCTGCGCTATTCACTGACGCAGGCGGGGGTTTGACCGCCAGGGGAATTTACAGTGCAGTCAGCACGGTAATATCAGGCCACGCATAGATTATGTTAGGCGAGCGCCAGAGTGGCCCGGCATCGGTATATCGTCCGGCTTCGCGGCCACCTAAAGCCTGGTAAAAACGAATGGCCGGTTCGTTTCCTTCGACAACACCCAACCCTGCGCTGCGAAAACCTTCAGCGGAAAGATGCTTTGCGGCTTTGGCGATCAACAGTCGGCCAATTCCCCGACGTTTAAATGCCGGAGAAACATACAGAAATTTGATTTCTGCCATGTCGCCAAATTCCGGGTTTGAGGAAGCCGAAGCCAGACAAAATCCGGCGAATGCTCCATCAGTTTCCGCAATAAAAATGCCCTGACCGTCAGCAGGATGTGCAAATTTATCCTGCCAGAACGCTTGCCGACGCGGTACATCGAGAGCCACAAAAGCCTCCGGAGGAGCAAGCTCACGATAAGTATCACGCCAGATGGCAACATGTAATTGAGCAAGAGCATCGATATCTTTGGGTTCAGCAATCCGTAAAGTGCAGGCTGGCACGGCATCCCTCGTTATAAAAAAGTTCATGAGATCATAAAGTCTGCTCAGTATAGTCAGCCCTTCTCTTCCCGCGCCAGCAAACTGCGTTTTCGTTCTACCCCCCAGCGGTAACCGGAGATATTGCCACCGGTTTTCACCACCCGATGGCAGGGGATGGCGACCGCCAGCAGGTTCGCGGCGCAGGCCCCGGCCACCGCGCGGACGGATTTCGGCGAGCCAATTTTGTTGGCGATCTCGGCATAGCTGGCTGTTGTTCCCGGCGGAATATCACGCAATGCCTGCCAGACACGCTGCTGGAAAGCCGTGCCGCGAATATCCAGCGGCAAATCCAGACCAATATCTGGCGCTTCCACAAAGCCGACGACCAGGGCAATACGCTGCTCGAAATCCGGATCACCGCCCAGTAATTCTGCCTGCGGAAAACTGTTTTGCAGTTCGTTAATCAGCTTTTCAGGGTCATCTCCCAGCAAAATGGCGCAGATCCCCCGCTGACTTTCGGCGACCAGTATATCGCCGAGAGAAGATTTACCGATGGCAAACCAGACGCGTACATCACGGCCGCCGGAGCGGAAATTTTGCGGCGTCATACCCAGTGTCGCCACGGAGGTTTCGTAAAACCGGCCATCAGAAGGATAGCCCGCCGCGTGGATCGCCTCGGTGACCGTCGCAGAATCTGCCAGTTTTTCACGTACCCGGCGTGCTCGCTGCGCCTGTTGGTACTCTTTAGGTGTCACGCCGGTTTGTGCTTTAAACAGGCGATGAAAATGATATGCACTGATGCCCACTTTGGCAGCCAGCTGATTCAGCGTCAGCATGTCGGCTGATTGTTCCAGCAACCGGCAGGCCTGAGCCACACGCTGAGCATGAAACTGCGCCAGTGAAATCAGCCCCTGACGGCAACGCTTGCAGGGACGGAATCCTGCCTGTTCTGCGGCTTCGGCATCATCAAAGTAAATAACATTTTCCGGATTAGGCTGCCGCGACGGACACGACGGTGCGCAGTAAATTCCGGTGGTTTTTACCGCATAAACAAATTTACCATCCGCATTCGCATCACAGTTGACGACCGCCTGCCAGCGAGGATCCTGGCTCTGCACACAGGCAATATTTCCCCATGCCTTATCTTTGATGACTTCTGTTTTACCTGACATTTTATGCCTCACGTTTGCGACTGGATAACTGCCAGCATAAATCGCCGTGAACACCCGCGCCCTCCGGCTCTTGCTTTCTCATTCAGCGCGGCGCCCTCAGCCTGCAACCGGTTTTAAGGGCGTTTCGAGGATCATCTGATAAAAAGCCAGATCCAGCCAGCGATCAAATTTGAAAGCCGCCTGTTTAATCGTGCCGGTATGACTGAATCCATTTTTTTCGTGCAGGGCAATACTGCCACTGTTAGCCGCATCAATGGCGCCAATCAGCGTATGCACGCCCCGTTCACGGGCAGCTTCCACCAGTGCGCTTAGCAGGATTTTTCCCAACCCTTTTCCACGATGATCTTTATGGATATAAATCGAATGCTCGACCGAATATTTATACGCAGGCCAGGCGCGGAACGTGCCATAACTGGCAAAACCCAGTAACGTCCCCTGCGCGTCTTCCAGCCCAATCACCGGAAAGTTATGGGTCAGTTTAGTGGCAAACCACGATGTCATGCTGTCGATATGGCGTGGCTTATAATCATAAAGCGCCGTAGATGTCAGAATCGCATCATTAAAGATATCCAAAATTGCGACAGCATGCTGGCGTTCAGTGCAGGTAATCATTTTCATCAGTCGTTCCCCGGTGGCTTCCGTTATGCGTTTAATTCCACTATAGTAGAATTATTTCCACAAAAGTAAACAACGGAACTTACCTCATGTCAATCGACCAATTGATCGCCACGCGCCTGCAGGCTTTGCGAAAATCTCAGGGTTTAAGCCTCGAACAACTGGCCAGCAGTTCGGGCGTCAGTAAGGCAATGATTTCGAAAATTGAGCGGCAGGACAGCAGCCCGAGCGCCAGTCTGTTAGGCCGCCTCGCGGCCAGTCTGGGCGTGTCGCTGGCGCAGTTGCTGTCAGAAGATAACGAGCAGCCTGCACCCTTGCGCCCGCTGGCGCAGCAGGAAGTCTGGCAGGATCCGGATATCGGTTATCTGCGCCGTCAGGTGACGGCGCATGAGGAAAACGGCGGCGCGGAACTGGTCGAAATTACGCTGCCAGCGGCGGCTCGCGTCAGTTATCCGGGCTGGAGCCATCAGGCCTATAAACAACGTTTATGGATGGTGGAGGGGTCGCTGACGATTGATTATGGTGATGAAAAATATGCGTTAACCGCGGGTGATGCGCTGACGTTCGGCGTTGATTTGCCCATCACATTCAGTAATCCCGGCACCAAGCCCTGCCGGTATCTGCTGGTCATGAGCGACAAATAGCCTCCACGCTGTCCAGCAGCGCCAGCGCACGGTCACGCTGACGGCGAAAGCGCGTTGCCATCATCAGCCACATTTCCGGCGAGGTATCTTCCCGCCGTGCAGCCAGTTCCTGAAAACCGGGGAACGCACCGCCGCGATAACTCAGATCGTAATGGAAGTCATCCACGGAGCTGTAACGCAGGCGATGTAAACCGGCGATCGCCTGTTTCAGTTGCCGCTGCCAGGTCTGCGGATCCGCCTGCCAGTTCGTGGTCAGTTCGCTCAAAACAGGCTGTAATTGTTGTAATTTTTCAGCCACGGTAAAGAGATCAAATTCAGGTGAAATTATGGCGGCGAGTTCTGCCAGCGATTGCTGCAAACCGTTCAGGTAAGCCAGCGGATCAAGCGGCAGCGCGGGTTGTGTCAGCAGGCCTTCCAGCCAGTGCGCGTGGATTTGCGTATCGCGCCAGAGAATATTCAGATCCACTTTATCGTAAGTGTCGTCTTGCGTGTGCCACCACCAGCCGCCGCCGCTGCCCGGCGACTGACTGTTTTTTTCCAGCGGGACTTCGCGAAAGGCAAAATGCAGTGGCAGACCGCACCCCCAGAATGACTGATCGCCGCCTTTGCCCAGGGGGGTAATGCGCTGCGCCGGTTCACCGGTCACGGCTTTCACCGCCGCATTTAAAAAGGTCTGTGATTCCGCACCACTGGCATTGAGCACAACATTCACCGCATCCTTACACCCCGGTGAATCGACGTTAATATGTGCCACGCAATGCTGTTTCAGTTGCTGGCGGTAGTTGTCAGCGTACCAGGCCGAGCCACCATAACGGGCGTTGGAATGGCCGGGCCACCAGATAATCCGCAGTCCGCGCAGCAACGTTTGTGGTTGCTGATGAATATGAATTGCCATCGCCAGACAAAGCGCATTACCGGTCGCGTTATCCGTGACGCCTTCGTGCCAGGAATCATAATGTGAAGAAAGGAGAACGAACTCCGGCGAACGGCCGGGAATTTCCACCACCGGCATGCTGCATTCAGCAACGTGAAAATTCAGTTCCGTGGCGATTTCCAGCGTCATCAGCGGGTGTTGCTGATACTGCGCCAGCAAACGCTGACCATCCTGATGATTAACGGAAATCACCGGCAAGCGCGGATAACGCAGAAAATCATCCGGTTCCGGCGTCCCCCAGACCGGCCCGACGGTTTCTTCATGCAGTGCGGTTTCAGCCGACCCCCAGATATGGATAAGTCCGGCGGCACCTGCAGCGCACAGGCGTTGCACGTAATCTTCAAAGCCCTGCCCCGCAATCACAATTTTGCCTTTTACGTCCTGCGCCCAACGTTGCCATTCAAGGTCGGTACGCGGCTGACAGGCACCGTCATCGTGATAACCCTGTGCTTCCACGCCCTGCGGAAAATGGGCCGAGAACGAACGGGTTTTGGCGTCGCACTGCCATTGCGGAAATTCAGGCAGCCGCAATCTTCCGGCCAGGGGATCGCTGAGATACAGCGGGCACTGCATCAGCCGCGCATCCAGTCCGTGATCCTGCAACACAGACACCATGTGCTGCGCCGCCCGTTGTGCATCATCGCAGCCGGAAAGCCGGTGCAACCCGGAAAACTCGCGCAACAGGTCATCCATCAGCGGTAACAAATGCTCACGAACAGGCGGGCGCAAACTCATGATTATTTAGCCTTTTCCTGATGAACGGATATATCCAGCGGACCGAAGTATTGCGTCTTAATCTTTTCCCAGGTGCCGTCGGCAATGATTTTCGCCAGCCCGTCATTGAGCAGTTTTTTGATATGGTCGTCGCCTTTACGCAGACCGTACGACGAACCGATACTGAACAGTTTGTCGTCGCGCACTTCCGGGCCGGTCAGGGTAAAATTCTTGCCTTCCGGTTTGTTGAGGAAACCAAAGGTCACCGCCACCGCCGGGCTGAGCGCGCCGTCTAAACGACCGGCCACCAGATCCTGATAAATGGTGTCCTGATCGGCATATGCCACCACATCCACCCCTTTCGGCTGCCAGAAAGTATTGGCATACATTTCCTGAATCGACCCCTGCTGAACTGCGATACGTTTGCCCTGCAACGATTCCGGCGTCGGCAACAGCGGACTGCCTTTTTGCACCACCAGTTTGGTCGGGATGTGATACACAAAATCGCTGAAGTCGATCACTTTACGACGTTTTTCGGTCGCACCCTGCGGCGAAATGAAATCCACTTTTTTGGCGATCAGCGAAGGAATTTCAGCGTCAAAGCTGCTGACCACATAGTCACATTTCACTTTCATCTCTTTGCAGATGGCATTGGTGACGTCAATTTCAAAGCCGGTCGGCGTGCCCGCCGCATCACGGAACTGGAATGGCGGATAACTTAAATCTGCGCCGACACGCAAAGTTTCGCCTTCGGCATGTGCCAGCGCACTGCCAAACGTCAGTGCCATAACGGCAGCCGCCAGTGTTTTTTTCATCATTATCCTGTCCTCTTACCCAAGGTTATTATTTTGATTGTTAAGTTAAAAATGAGACTTCCAGTTTAAAAACTCTTCCCGCACGGCCTGAAGTTTTGCGCCGTCCTGACACAAATCCACTGTCGTCATCGCCAGCGCTTTTGCCGCCTGCAACATGGCCTGCAAACCGGCCCCGGAACCGGCCGCTTTGGCAAATTCCGGTGTATGCGGCAGCACATCACCGATACGGATATACGGGTGGATCGCCGCTGTTATCTGACTGACATTGCCGATATCCGAAGAACCGATCCCGCCACTGAGCGGCGGCGGAACCACTTCCACACCCAGAATGTCCAGATTCTGTTTAAAGTATTCCGCCAGCGTCAGATTGTTATTGCGCTCGGCGTAGGTCAGCCCTTCTTCAACTTCCAGCCGCGCACCGGCCATCAGCGCCGCGCCTTGTGCCGCATCAAACACTTTTTGTTTAACAATGCTCAGCCCTCTGACCGTACTGGCCCGCATCAGGAACTTCGCCTCCGCATAAGCCGGAACAATATTGGTCGCGCTGCCGCCGTCGGAAATGATGCCGTGCACGCGCACATCGTCGGTGAACATTTGACGCAGGGCGTTAATGCCGTTGAAAGTGTGGATCACCGCATCGAGTGCGCTGATGCCGTTTTGGGGTGCCGACGCCGCATGCGCCGCTTTGCCATAGAACTTAAACACCGCATCGACACACGCCAGCCCGCCGCGCACCACCATGGTTTTGTCGCGCGGATGGAACATCATTACGGCGTCCACATGGTCGAAAATGCCTTTCTCGCTGAGAATAATTTTGCCGCCGCCCTCTTCTTCTGCCGGTGTGCCGATCACTTCCAGCTTGCCGGTCAGCAGATGCGATTGCTGTTTCAGCGCCAGCGCGGCCGTCACGGATGCCGTGCCAATCAGGTTATGTCCGCAGGCATGCCCCAGATCCTTCAGCGCATCGTATTCCGCCAGCAACGCGATCACCGGACCCGGCTTGCCACTGTCATAGGTTGCGCGAAACGCCGTCGCCAGGCCGCCAGGTTGTTCCTCAATCTCAAACCCCGCAGCGCGCAGTGGTGCAATCAGTGCCGCTGCGGATTCGACTTCCTCAAAGCTGAGTTCAGGGTTGGCATGAATATTCATCGCCAGCGCGCTGGCCTGCGCGGCGAGTGAATCCACAGCCGCAATAATCTGAGTTTTCTGTTCCCCGGCGTGATGAACTGATGTAGTGCAATTCGACATGTTTATTCCCTGCGATGGTGCAAAAAACCAAAAAATATTTTCGGATGAATAAAATCTGGCACTGCGATAAGTCGTCTCTGTGCCTTACAGAAATAGGGCTTTTGACGTTTTCGGTCAAATTGAGCCTTTTTATCTGTTGCGTCTTTTACGCAAAAATTATTTTATGACTAAGGGATTTTACTGGCGGCGGAAAACGATGAACGAGAAAGACTGGCTGATATTGCGGGCGGTATATCAGCATAAAAACATTACCCGGGCGGCAGAGCAGCTTTATACCTCGCAGCCCGCGCTCAGTTACCGTTTGCGCCAGATTGAACGCAAGCTGGCGATCCGTCTGTTTGAAGAAGGACAAAAAGGACTGGTCTTCAGCGCGCAGGGGGAATATCTCGCGCAACACGCGTTGACCGTGCTCAACGATTTACAGCAACTGAAACTCAATCTGCACAGTCTGGATCAGGAACAGCAGGGAGAGATTTCGCTGGGCGTGTCGAGCAACTATGCAGCGTACCGTCTGCCACCATTACTCAGCCAGTTCCGGCAGACGCATCCGGGGATCCGCGTGAATCTGATGAGTGGTTTTAGCGAGGAAATCATTCAGAAACTGTTGCGCGGGGAAATTGATATGGCGCTGGTCAAGGACGATTTTAACTGGAAGGAAGGCAAGCATCTGATTGAGGAAGATGACTACGTGCTGATCAACAGTCAGGATTTTGATTTCGCCCTGCTGCCGCACATGCCGCAGATAAAAATTCATCACGGCCCGCACGTGACACAACTGATTGAGCGCTGGTGGAATGCCAACTTTTCCCATGCGCCGACTATCACGATGGAAGTCGACAAACTGGAAGTGTGCATGGCGATGGTGGAACACGGGCTGGGTTACGCGATTGTCGCCACTTATTTACCGCTGCCGGAGCATTTTTACCGCCGCCCGATTAACGTGGACGGCGCGACGGTAAAAAACCGCACCTGGCTGCTGCACCGCCATAACCTGAACGCCACGCCGTACATGCAGGCATTTATTCATCTGTTACAGACGGCACAGCACGGGCTGACGCCCCGCTGATCAGAGATCTAACGTGCCGTCGATCAGCGTACAGGTATCGCCACCGATCCAGGGTTCGCCATCCACAAACGTGACCGTCACGCGGCCATCGCGCTGGAGTTTGGTGCCCTGCCGCACGCGGTAAGTTTGTGCCATCTGAGCGCCATCCGGGAAATTCGCCGCTTTCAGCACCCGGGCCAGACAGGCATTGGCGCTGCCGGTGACCGGATCTTCTTTCAGCACACCGTCCTCATCGATAATCGCCCGCACTTCATAATCCGCCGGGCCATTTTTATCGTGTAAACCATAGACCGCGATACCGTTAATCCCGAGTTGTTTTTGTAGCTGGCTGACTGCCGCGGCATCGGCGGTGATGTTCAGGCAATCCTGCGCACTTTCCATCCGTACGACCAGCCAGATGATGCCCATATCAACCGCAACCGGCATGACATCAGCCTGAATATTACCGCCGCGCAGCGCGGTTTCCAGCAAGGTGTGATGTTCAGCCGCCAGCGGTTTCATCTGCGCAGGCGGCGCGGAAAATGCCTGACCGCCATCTGCCAGTTGCTTCACCTGCACCAGCCCGACACCGCATTCCTGCACCAGATATCCCGCGTTTTTTGGCTTCAGCCCGCTTTGCAACAGCGCGTACGCCGTGCCCAGCGTCGGATGTCCGGCGAACGGCAGCTCTTTGTCGGTCGTAAAAATCCGCACACGGTAATCCGCTTCGGGTGAAACCGGTTTGAGCACAAACGCCGTTTCCGCCAGATTGGTCCAGCGGGCCATCGCAAACATTTCGGCATCCGTCAGTCCTTCCGAATCCAATATCACGGCCAATGCATTGCCTTTGAGTGGCTCAGCGGTGAACACATCAACTTGTTTAAAACGGCGCAGGCGGGTCATAGCAAATCCTTTTAAATCATTAAGAAAGAGAGGGCAAACTGACTGAGTTTAGGAATATTTCGATAAGTTATCGAGAAAAATGTCAGCCGCTGTCGGCTGACCTATGCTTAATAACGTCGTTTCCAAAATATCCTAAAAACATAAGGAACAGAAAGATGCCCGTGAAGGATTTAATTGGTATTGGTATCGGCCCCTTTAATTTAAGTCTCGCCGCCATGGCAAAAGACACAGAAAAACTCAACGCCGCTTTCTTTGATGCTAACCCGGAATTCAGCTGGCATCCCGGTATGTTATTACCCACGGCGACCATGCAGACCTACGTCCTGCAGGATCTGGTCACTACCGTTGCGCCGCGCAGCGAATTTTCGTTTATTAATTATCTGGTTGATCAGAAGAAGATTTACCGTTTTCTGGCCACGGAACAGCTGATCATCAGCCGCGATGAGTTTTCCGACTATCTGCGCTGGGCGTGTGACCGCATTGCGGGTTTGCATTTTTCCGAACCGGTTGAGCGCATTGATTTCGACGATAAGCGACAGGAATTTATCGTACAGAGTGAAAAAGGCGAGCACCGCGCGCGCAATATTTGCCTCGGCACCGGTCATGCACCGTGGATCCCAAAACCGGCACGGGCGGCGCTGGGTGATAACTGTTTTCACGCCGCAGAAATAGAACTACGTGAGCCAGATTTCACCGGTAAACGTGTGGTTGTTGTCGGCGGCGGACAAAGCGGTGCCGACATCGTTCTCAACGCGCTGAGCGGCCACTGGGGCGAGTTCACCGAACTGAGCTGGATATCACGACGCCCTAACTTCCAGCCGCTGGATGAATCCATTTTCACCAATGAATATTTCACGCCGGAGTATGTGAATTACTTTTATACGCTGCCGGAAGAGGTGCGCGAGCAGGAAATCGAAACACAAAAACTGCCCTCTGATGGCATCAGTTATCACACGCTCGAAGACATCTACAAGCAGCTTTATCACCGTTTCGACGTGCTGCATCAGCGGCGTAACGTGCGTTTGTTGCCGCACCGTGCACTGGATCATATCGTGCGTAATGCGGCCGGCGATTTCAGTTTGCAGGCAAAACACGGGCTGGAAAAATGCGAGGAACATTTCAGTGCCGATATTGTGATCCTGGCAACCGGCTACCGTCCCGGTTTGCCGGATTATCTCGAGCCATTGCTGGATCGTATTCCTTATGACCGCGAGCAGCATCTGCCGCTGCAGCCGAATTTCAATCTGCGCTGGGACGGCCCGGAGCAGAACCGCATTTACGCGGTGAATGCCGGTATTCACAGCCACGGCAGCGCCGAGGGGCAACTGACACTGACTGCGTGGCGATCGGCGAAAATCCTCAATCATCTGCTGGGCGAAGCGCATTACGATCTGCGGCCGGTGCCTTCACTGGTGCAATGGTGGTCGGACGACGCGGGTAAGAAATAGCAGGCACAAAAAAGCGGAGCATCAGGCTCCGCTTTCCTTTTACTGAATTGAATTAAATACATCAGACGTAAAAATAGATGGCTAAAAAGTGGCAGGCGCTGCCGCCGAGCACAAATCCGTGCCAGATCGCGTGGCCGAACCGAAAGCGTTTCGAGGCGTAGAAAATAACGCCCAGCGTGTATATCACGCCGCCCAGCGCCAGCAATATCACACCGCCAAGAGAAAGTGTGGTCGCAAGCTGGTAAATCACAATCAGTGACAGCCAGCCCATCGTCAGATAGGTGACCAGCGAAAGCACCTCAAAACGGTGCGCGAATGCCAGTTTAAAAATCACGCCGAACAGTGCCAGCCCCCAGATCACCGCCATTAATCCTTTCGCCAGCGGGGAATTGAGCCCGACGAGCAGGAACGGTGTGTAGGTTCCGGCGATCAGCAAATAAATCGCGCAGTGATCAAGTTTTTTCAGCCAGTATTTGGCTTTCTGATGCGGTATCGCGTGATACAGCGTGGAGGCCAGATACAGCAAAATCATGCTGCCGCCGTACAAACTATAACTGGTGATCGCCATGGCGCTGGCGTTATCGCCTGTCGCCTGAACCAGTAACAACACCAGTCCGACAATCCCGAAAACCAGACCAACGCCGTGACTCAGGCTGTTGGCAATTTCTTCGGCCCACGGATATCCCTGTGGGGATGGAGACAACTTACCCATACGTTGAGAATCCTCAAGACAAAAAAGGGAAAATGATTGTTAATAAAACGGTTCAACAGAATCAGATTAACTGAGAACCATTCCAGTGTACATCTGTAAGCTTAAAATGAGTATTATCTGATGTAACAGTCTCTTAGGCAGATCATCATTTCATTCACCCCGTTGTGTGAAGCCCTTCAATTCATTCAATTTGTTTATAATTTATTCAGATTACATTTTTGAGACACATGCATTTTCCGCACCCAAAAACATGATTTTTTTATATCAAGCGACTAAGGTGTAGCGGAAAAGTGAAATAACGCCGTTTACCATGCCGTCAATATGACTAAGGTTTTAGTATGTCTGCAGCCACTACCCCGCTGAATTTCGGCGCAATGACCGAAGTTTTTCAGTTCCTGATGGAAATCGACAAACTGAAAAGCGTGCAACGTCGCACCAAAGTGTTAGGCACTGAGCGTCAGGAAAACTCCGCAGAACATAGCTGGCATTTCGCCGTGGCAGCAATGTCCCTGGCCCCTTTCGCACCGGAAGGCGTTGATATCAATAAAGTCATCCGTATGGCTTTGATCCACGACATCGTCGAAATCGATGCCGGTGATGTGCTGGTTTACGATCTCGCTGCCCGCGCAGCAGTTCATGATCAGGAAATCATTGCCGCGAAACGCCTGTTCGGCCTGCTGCCTGCACCGCTGAACACACAATTCCTGGATTTGTGGAATGAATACGAAGCGGGTGAAACCCCGGAAGCGCGCTTTGCGCTGGTGATCGACCGCGTGATGCCGATGATCATGAACCTGAATAATCAGGGGCAGAGCTGGGTGGAGAACAATATCCGTCTGGAGCAGGTGTTAGCCCGTAATGCCTTTATCGCCGATATCCATCCTGAACTGTGGCTGCATATCCGCAGCCATCTGGACAACGCCCACCAGCAGGGCTGGCTGAAGTAATTTTTTTGCTCCTTCCCCTCGTAAAGGGGAAGGAGCGAGATCACCTACTTTGGAACAGTCAGTGCCGTTGATTCCACATAAGGTTTCATGATGGTGTCGGCGTCTTTCTGTGCCTGTGCCGCCGCCGCTTCCGGCGTGACTTTCTCATCATTAACCAGCGCCGCCAGCTGATTTTCCATCGCCTGACGCACCGCCACGGTTTCATACGTCGCATACCACGGATAGGCGTATTTCAGCTGCTCCAGCGCAATCGCCGCACGCGGATCTTTCGCCAGATATTCTTTCATTTCCGGTGTGTCATAAGACGCCATACGCGGTGAAAAATAGCCGGTAAAGCGGCTCCAGGCACCGTTCACTTTCGGGCTGACCAGATATTGCAGGAAGGTGTAAGCCGCTTTTTTCTGGTCATCGGAAATGCCTTTAAAACTCACCAGACTCGCCCCGCCGATGGTGACACCGTTACGCACTTTGGCAGGCATCATCGCCACGCCCAGCTCAAAATCTTTAGTATTTTCACGCATAAAGCCCAGTGCGCCGGTGCTCAGCATCGCCATGCCGAGTTTGCCGGAAAAGAACGCCGCGCTGATTTGCTTGGAGTTCAGCACACCCGACGGCATCACTTTGTCGCGGTATACCAGATTCTGCCAGAAGCGCAGCGCGCCCAGGGTGGATGGTTTGTCGTAATACACTTCGCCCGGATAATCGGCGTTGTAATACTGGCCGCCATTGGCGCGGGTCAGTGCCGACAAAATCCAGCCGCCGTAGTCATCGTTGGTCGATGGCAACATGATCCCCCACTGACCTTTCGCCGAATCCGTCAGCTTTTTCGAGTCTTCCAGCAATTCATCCCAGTCTTTCGGCGGCGCGGTAATGCCTGCGTTAGCGAACATGTCTTTGTTGTAATAGAGAATAGGCGTCGAATTATGGAACGGGATCGCGTAAGTGACGCCGTTAAGCTGAGCGTTCTGGCGCATGGCGGGCCAGAAGTTTTGCGTCAGGAACGGCGTGGCTTTCTGGTCGCCGAATTTGAACAGTTCGTCCATCGGCAGAATTTCGTTTTTGATCGCCAGATCCGCCGTGAAGTTAGCGGACATGATCACCAGCGCCGGTGGCTGGCCAGATTTCGCTGCCGCTTCAGCTTTCACTTTGGTGGTGTCATAGCTGCCGGTAAATATCCCGCGCACTTCCACATCATTTTGTGACTGGTTGAACTCTTTGATAACGCGGGTCATTTCCATGGTCAGCTTGCCGTCAACCGGTGCAGGGAACATGAAATCGATATTTTCTTTGGCGGACGCCGTGCCTGCGGCAATAAAGCCGATGGCGAGCGCCAGCACAGATACTTTACGCATGATGGTGATTCTCCCGGTGCAGATTCTGCTGGTTTTGGCCTGAAAAAAGATGAAGGTCGTGCAAAGAGAAATACAAAGTAATGCGGTCGCCGGGTTGTGGAATGTCCCCGCTGTTTTCCCGCAACTGGTTTTTACGTACGTAACGGATTTTCCCGAGCGGCGTGTCGGCATGGCACAGATACTCCGCGCCGAGCAGCTCGCGATAGGTCAGCGTCGCCTGCAATTGCAGGCTTTCGCCTTCCACCGGCCGGTCGCTGATGTGTTCGGGTCTGATGCCCAGATACACCTCATTGAGCGCCTGCGCATGTTCAGTTTGCGGCAGACGGACCGGCTGGTTTTCGACTGTCAGCACGCCAGCGGCGCACGGCAGCAGAAACAGATTCATCGACGGGGTGCCGATAAATCCGGCGACAAACAGGTTGGCCGGATGCGCGTACAGCGTTTCCGGCGCGCCAATTTGTTGCAGATGGCCTTTATCCAGCACCGCGATCCGATCCGCCATGGTCATGGCTTCCATCTGATCGTGAGTGACATAAACGGTGCTGGTTTTCAGTTGCTGATGCAGTTGCATGATGCCGTCACGCACTTCCGTGCGCAGCCGCGCATCGAGATTCGACAGCGGTTCATCCATCAGAAACAGCTTCGGATCGCGCACAATGGCGCGCGCCATCGCCACACGCTGACGCTGGCCGCCGGATAACTTACCGGGTTTACGTTTGAGCAACGGCTCCAGTTGTAATAATCCGGCGACACGATCCACCCGCGCCTGGTGCTGATCTTTCGGCTCATTGCGCATACGCATGCCAAAGGTGATGTTCTGTTCCACGGTCATGTGCGGGAACAGTGCGTAGTTCTGGAAGATCATTGAGAAATTTCGTTCGCGCGGCGACAGCCCGGAGATGTCATTGCCGTCGAGCATAATGCGCCCGTCGCTGACCTCTTCAAGACCCGCCAGCAGGCGCAACAGGGTACTTTTGCCACACCCCGACGGCCCGACCAGCACCAGAAATTCGCCGTCGGCAATCTCCAGCGACAGCTTATTCACCGCCGTGCTGCCTTCAAACTGTTTGGTAATATTTTCCAGACGAATGCCAGACATCATTGCTCATCCGCCGGGCAACTGATTTGCGCGTCATACAGATACGGCCCCGGATATTGCGACAGCGGATGCAGATAGCTGACCAGCCCGGTGTTATCCACCAGACGGTGCATCACGCAGGCCGCCGGTTCGAGGTTATAAAACGGTGCCGGATTGTGATGATAATACGGCACCTGATGCACCGTACCG
Source organism: Rahnella sp. GSA61A (assembly GCF_019969905.1). NCBI lineage: Bacteria > Pseudomonadati > Pseudomonadota > Gammaproteobacteria > Enterobacterales > Yersiniaceae > Rahnella > Rahnella sp. GSA61A. The sequence goes on from NZ_JAHXYO010000020.1 coordinate 73,533, forward strand.
GGAATGGTGGTGATGATCGCCTGTTTGTACTGGGTGAAAATCAGGCGGTGCGTGTGGCCGCAGAACACGCGAACCAGCGACGGGAAACGGTCGATCAGCGCCAGCAGCTGATCGCCGTTTTCGCAGGAAATCGCGTCCATCTGCGCCGAACCCACTTTCACCGGCGGATGGTGCATAAACACCGCCGTCGGTTTATCGCCGCCCTGCTCCAGCTGACCTTCCAGCCACGCCAGCGTTTCGAGCGTCAGGTACCCTTTCGATTCTCCGGCCAGGCTGGAATCGACAAACAGCAGACGCATCGGGAAATCATCGATGGCGTAACGCATATTTTGCGGGTCAGTACCGAGCTGCGGACACAACGGATGCAGCGCTTCCAGAAACTGCGCTTTGTCGTCGTGGTTGCCGGGAATGATAAACAACGGATAGCGCAGGTTGCCCAGCGTGCGGCGCGCCACTTCATATTCCTGCGGCAAACCGCAGTTAACGATATCGCCGGTGATCACCACCGCATCCGGTTGTTCTTCCAGCGCGTTAAGCTGGCTGACCACTTCGGCGTTACAGCCGTTCACGTCGATAAAGTCATACAGTTTGCGGCCGTGGCTGCGAAAGTGCATGTCAGAAATCTGAGCTAAAAACATGGATGACTCCTTTATTTGATGCCCGAGAAGCCGAAGCTTTTCAGGAACTGTTTCTGAAAAATAATGAACGCCAGCATCAGCGGCAGACACACCATCAGCGTTCCGGCAGTAATTAAGCCCCACTGCCCGCCCGATTCCGCACCCATCGCGAAAGACACCAGTCCGACGGTCAGCACCTGTTTGTCCGGATCGTTAAGCACCATCAGCGGCCACAGGTATTCATTCCAGTGATAGGTAATGCTGACAGTGGCAAAGGCGAGGATGGCGGGCCACGACATCGGGATCAGCACGCGGAACACCACCTGCCACCAGCGGCAGCCCTCCATCAGCGCGGCTTCTTCGATTTCACGGGGAATGCTGAGAAACGCCTGACGCATCAGGAATACGCCAAACGCTGAGGCGAAATACGGCATCATCACGCCGGTCAATGTATTGAGCAGCCCGAACTGTTTGAGGATCATCATGTTCGGCACCATCATAATCACCGGCATGATCATCAGCTGGATCAGCAGCAGGTAGAACAGCGTCTGTTTGCCGCGAAATTCGTGATATGCGAACACGTAACCGGCAGTGGTGATCGTCACCAGCTGAACCAGAAAGGTGCCGAAGGAGAAGAAAATAGTATTGGCATAAAGCCGCAGCCAGTCGGCGCTGTCCCACGCATCACGGAAGTTTTGCAACGTCAGCGGGAAGCGCGGCAACAGCGAGGCCATATCCGGCGAAAAACTGCTTTCACTGAATGCTGACGACAGCATCCACAGGAAAGGCGCCATCCATAAAAAGGCCGCGCACAGCAGTAAAACCGGCAGTGTCGAACGGCGCGCACCGCGCAATAACATCGATGGCGAACGCACGCCCGCCCGCAATTTTTTACCGGTCATCACCGGCGCTTCAGACGTTTCAACGCTCATAGTGAGCTCCTCTTTCCAGCACACGCAGATTCAGCATCGAAAAACCAAACAGCAACACCAGCGTCAGGAATGTCGCCGCCGAAGCTTTGCCTAAATCATGGGTGTCATTCGCCAGACTCTGGATGTAATACAGCAAGACGGTAGTGGCGTTATTCGGCCCGCCCTGTGTCATCACTGCGACGTGATCTATCTGGGTAATCGAATAAATCAGCGCGATAGTGACCACAAAACTGATGGTCGGGCGCAGCAGCGGCAGCGTGATATAGAAGAAAACCTGCGGGCGCGACGCCCCTTCCATCAGCGCCGCTTCGCGTGCCGAGGCGGGGATCGACTGCAATCCGGCGAGGAAAAACAGCATGTAATAACCGGCGAATTTCCACACGCCGATCACGCTCAGCGCAATCAGCGCACTGTTGCTCATACCGAGATAATTGTTATTCATCGGCCCGAATGCTTTCGCCAGGTAGTAATCCAGCAGCCCCATACCGGGCATGAAAATGAACAACCACAAGGTGGCGGCACTGACCAGCGGGATAATCATCGGGAAGAAAAACGCGGTACGCAGCCAGCGGTTCAGCGAGGTGTTTTCCCACAGCGCAACCGCCAGCAGCAGCGCAAGAATAATGCCGGGCACCACGGTCATCAGGATGTACGCCAGATTATTGAGCAGCGCGCGCCAGAAGACTGAATCCTGGATCAGGCGCAAATAGTTTTGCAGACCGACAAACGGCGGCGCGTCTGACGACAGACGACTGTCAAACAGGCTGTCCGTCGCTGACTGAAATAAGGGGTAATAGGTGAATAAAAACAGAAAAATCAGCGTCGGCAGCAAAATCAGATAAGGGAACAACGTGCGGCGCATTACAGGGTACCGGTCAGCGAAATAAGGTGCCTATCCTGTCCTGCATTTGTGTCAGCCACATGGCGGAAATGTGATGGTTATTTGAATGAAATATGAGCATTGTTACTGAACAAAATAGAGGTCGGGTTTAAGATTGAACGGTAACATGCGGATAAACCCCCACTAAAATGGGGTTGAGTTGAGGTATATAAAGACAGAATCAGATTGGTTGGTAAAACTATAAATAGTTCCTTTAACTGTAAAATAGAGATATCTGCCCTTCAATTGCATTTGGACATTTGAATCTGAAGTAAAAAGAACAGAAGGATAATCTCTGACATCCGCCAGAAACTCTTTCTCTGTTTTTACAGATGGATAAAGATAATATTTATACGTATTTTTGGTCGTTGCACCCGCACTACCTTCAGTCACATAAAGGGTATTAAACTCGCCTATACTTTCCTTTCGTATAATCGTTTGTTCATAAGGTGAAAAATCTAATACCACCTTAATTAAATATCCCAGGAAAGCTATAACCAACACGATGAAAATATATATTTTCCTAAAAACCCGTTCTTTTGGCATAATCAATTCCTGCTCTTATCCATGTCTGATCTTTAGGATCATCCCAATGGGAGTTTGGTCCCTCATAACTACATTTTAAACCACGCAGATATTAATCACTTTGATATTAAAAACAAACCTTTTAAATATAAACACATTAACTTCAACCATACAAAAAACATATTAACCCACGTGGGGTATATTTTATATTTATCTTAAGATCTACACGAAACCAACACCCGGCCTCCCAGCCTTCCCCTCGTGAGAGGGGAAGGAGAAAAAGATTAAACCCGTATTTTTGCTATCCCGAGCGCAATCCCCGCCTTCTCTGACAACTCAAACAGTGCCGGAAGCAGATGCGCAGAGGCTTTCAGATAGGCGCTCACCTGCGAAACGCCTTCCGGCGGCAACAGTTCGCTATTTTCCAGCCCTTCACTCAGGCACAGCAAACCCTGGCAAAGCCCTTCAGCGGATTCAGACGCGACAGCGCCGAGATCGTAAAGCTGGGGATCGGTGAAATGGCTCAGATCCAAATCGGCAATCAGGGCACGGAAAACGGTGAGGGAATTTTCGGGATGGGTGGTTTCGGTATTCATGTCAGTCATGATGATTATTCCAGTACTAGATTTTGAATTTCATCACGCCTTCAGGTTCCAAACTAAAGGTGTGACTCAGGCAGGTTTGGAACTCCGGATCTAGCGACCGGCCAACCATTAAGATTGCCCTGCCTAAGCCACGAATTGAGTGTGCACGTAGCCCCTGAAAAAACACAAGTTTTTTCAGTTCCAGATGTTCGGAGTTCCAAGTCCGGCTACGGATTTTGCCGCAGCGAAGCGACTATATTCCTGCCATTTTTCGAATGAAATGGGCTGGATGGATTTACAGGGAGTTACTTTGAAATCTGGAAGATGTCTCGCAGGAATAACGCCGGTCGACTCCCTCACCTGCGAAGGGGAGGGTTGGGGTGGGGTATTAAAGCAAAATCAAAAAGTTGAAGTGTGCTTTGACAGAAGGTATAAGCCCTTAAAACCCCCTCCCAACCTCCCCCTTCGCAGGGGGAGGAGTAAAGAAAAACCTGCAGCTTTCGCAGGAACAAAAGAAAACCCGCTTCAAACCACCACAACCCCCATCCTCTCCCGCGCTTCTTCGTATGTCGGCATCGATGCCGCCGCGCCTGCTCTTTCCACACAAACCGAGGCGTAGGCGGATGCGAACTGCGCGGCATCCGGGAGTGTGGCTCCGGCGGCGAGTTGGGAGGCCAGCGCGCCGTTAAAGGCGTCACCTGCACCAGTGGTATCCACCGGGATCGCCGGACAGGCATGGATAATCTGCGTTTCGCCGTTGACTGAAAGCAATGCGCCCTGCGTGCCTAACGTGATGATCAGTGCCTGGATCCCTTTAGCGTGCAGCGCGTGGGCGGCGCGTTGGGCAGAGGGAATATCGCGGACTTCAATACCGGTCAGCAGCGTGCATTCCGTGGCGTTCGGCGTCAGTAAATCAACCTGCGACAGCAGATGGTCGGAAACCGGCTGGAACGGCGCGGGGTTGAGGATAATGTAGGTGTCATTTTCCTTCGCGATGCCGATCAGTTTTTCAATCGCAGGCAGATTGTTTTCGAGCTGCGTCAGCAGGATATCAGCGGCGGCGACGGCCGGACGGCATTGTTCGACTTCTTCGTCGGTGACCGTCAGGTTGGCGCCCGGATCAACGGCAATCATGTTTTCGGCATCGGCTCCGGCGACATAAATCAGCGCGTTGCCGGTCGGGCATTCGCTGGTGGAGAACAACGTGACGGCGTCGAAACCGGCGCTGTCGAGATGGCGGCGGGCAAACATGCCGAAATCATCGCGACCAACTTTACCGATGTAATGCACCCGCGCACCGGCACGCAGTGCGGCGACCGCCTGGTTGGCGCCCTTGCCGCCCGCGCCCATCATGCTGTTGCGGGCAATCAGGGATTCCCCCGGTTTGGGGAAACGCACCATGCCTGCCACGATATCGAGGTTGAAAGACCCAAATACGCATACCTTGCCTTTGTTCATGCCTCTCTCCTGAAGGAAAATGTTCCGGCGGCCAGAGCTGGCTGCGACGGAAAAACGCGCTGTGCGGCTAAACAAGCGCCACGACAACCGGTCTCGTCGGTGACGGCGCTGAAATGAATGGTCAGACCGTTCGCCGGATACGGGCTGCGCAGATGGCTGCGTAGCTGCTGTTCCAGTTCGGCCAGCGGGAAGTTTTCCATCGCCAGCACACCACCGCCCAGCACCAGATATTCGGGATCCAGAATGTTCATTTCGCTGGCGACGGTGCGCGCCAGACGTGCCACAAATTCAGTTAAATCCACATGCCCGGCATGACGTACAAACAGGTCAGCGAACGGCGTTTGCGGCGCATGTTGCCGCGCCCAGCCGGTCAGCCAGTTGCCGGACGTCAGCGTTTCGACGCAGCCGGTTTTGCCGCACGGACAAAGCAACGGATTCCCCGCCAGCGGAATGTGGCCGAGTTCACCCGCACCGCCGTGCGCGCCGTGGTAAAAATCACCGTGGATCCACAAACTGTTGCCCAGCCCGGTGCCGAGATACAGCCCGACGGCAACATCCGGCAATGCGCCGTGCTGCATTAAATCCCACCACATCAGATGGTTAACGTCTTTGTCCATCGCCACCGGCAGGTGTAAACGTTGCGAGAGCAGCGCCGCTACCGGCTGATTATCCAGCGCGGAGATAAACGGCAGCGACAGCACGGTCTGGCGGTCGCGGGACAATATGCCCGGCAGCCCGAGCATCACCTGCGCCACCTGATTATGCGGGTCCTGTTCCTGCAAATACGCCGTGATCAGGTTTTCCAGCCCCTGTAACGGATCGGACTGCCCCGCCCAGCTTTGGGTAGGGGTTTTGTGGTAGCCGCGAAAATTTTGCTGGCTGTCCATCAGCATTAAACGGGTATTGGTGCCCCCGACATCCACTCCAAGAAAGTGCGGCATACGGCTCTCCTGCCCTCAGGCTGCGTGACGCGCCTGACGCATCTGATCGAGCATTTTGTCCCAGGCAACATCCAGATCGTTGTCCAGCGTGAACAGGCCGGAACTGCCGACGATCAGCACTTCCGCGCCCGCGCCCATCAGATCCTGATAGGTGCGCAGGTTGCAGGACCCGTCGATTTCGATCAGATAGCGGTAGCCTTTTTGCTGTTTGAGATCACGCAGTTGCGCGATTTTCTCCAGCATTTCAGGGATGAACGGCTGACCGGCGTAGCCCGGATCGACGGTCATCACGGTGATTTTATCCAGCAGATGAATGTAGTGCTGGATGTATTCCACCGGTGTCGCGGGGTTGAGCACCACGCCGACTTTTTTACCCAGCGAACGGATCTGGTTGATGATGCGGAACGCGTCGCGGTTAATGGTTTCGGCGTGCGGACAGATAAAATCGGCACCGGCAAGGGCTATCGGCTCGATAAAGTCAGCCGGGTTTTCCACCATCATATGCACGTCCAGAACCAGCGGCGTATGCGGGCGGATCTGCTCAATAAAGAACGGCGACAGCGTGATATTTTTGACGTAATGCCCGTCCATGATGTCGATGTGCAGCATGTCGGCGCGACGGTTCAGCACCTCGAGTTGCTGTTTAATGTCGATCAGGCTCATGCACATCAGCGACGGAGAAATTTTGTATTCCATGATGTTTTCCTAAGTCAGAGGCAATTTTAAAAAACTGTTTAAGGTTGAGCCGCCCGCGCTTTGGCAGCGCTCATTCGCCCCGCCCTTTTTTGCAGATAACGGCTGCGGAAGAATTTCAGCGCCAGCACCACAATCAGTACCGCGCCCCACATCGCCAGGCTGAAATGCGGGCTGACGTTCATCAGATTCAGGCCGGTGGAAATCACCTGCAGGACAATCAGCGAGAGCACCACGCCCGCGACTTTACCGAAACCCCCGTTGGGATCGGTGCCGCCGAGAATGATGGCCAGTACCGTCAGCAGCAGATACGAGTCGCCGTAGCCCATGCGCGCCGAGTTGAAACGCGCCATCATGATGAGTCCGGCAATCACGCATAACATGCTGGAAATCACGTAGATGGCGATCAGCACGCGGTGGGTATTCACGCCGCTGAAATGGGTGGCGTTGATGTTGCTGCCGCTCATGTAGATGTATTTACCGAGGCGGGTGCGTTCTAAAAACACCGCGATTAAGGCTGCAGTCAGCAGGAAGATAATCAGCGGAACCGGCACGCCGAGCAGGGTTTCCGCGCCGATAAAGCGCACGATGTCCGGCATACCGCTGATCGCCGCACCGCGTGAAAGGTAGATGCCGACGCCGTTCACCATGGTCATGGTCGCCAGCGTCACCAGAATCGGATGGGCGCCGACATACGCCACCAGCGCGCCGGTCAGCATGCCAATCACCAGCGCCAGAATCATTGCGCCAACCAGCGCCAGCGTCAGCCACACCGCCTGCATCGCCATGCTGGCATCCGGCGGCAACCAGGTGAGAAACACCCATGCCATCAGTAAACTGGTCAGGTTAGCGGTGGCGATAATGCACAGGTTCAGACCACCGCTGAGGATCGGGATAAACATCGCCAGCGTCAGTAAACCGAGTTCCGGCAACTGGAAGGCGACGCTCATAAAGGTGGCATCACTGAAAAACCGCCCCGGCATCGCCAGGCTGAAACCGATGATCACCACCAGCAATAACAGCGATAATCCCAATGTCGTGCTATCTATTTTCAGGGAAGCGATTTTCAGGCGAGGCCGCGCATCGGGCTTCGCTTTAAGACTCACATTTCTGCTTTTTGCGAACATAGCGGTTTTCCTCAGGCGAAGCCGACTTCGGTTTCTTTGCGTTTCTTGTAATGGGTGACGGTGATGGCCGCGACGATCACCACGCCGATGACGATATTCATGAAGTAACTGGAAACGCCGATCAGGTTGAGGCCGTTTTTCAGCACGCCAATCAGGAACACGCCCATCAGGGTGCCGACCACGCTGCCTTTGCCGCCGTTGAGACTGGCACCGCCGAGCACTGCCGCCGCCAGTACATCCAGCTCGCCGCCGACCAGTGCATTCGGCACCACTTCACCGACGCGATACACCTGCACCAGCCCGCCAATCGCCGCCATCGCGCCGAGATATCCGTAGGCAAAAAGATGCAGCAAACCGACGCGAATACCGATACGGCGTGCGGATTCCTGGTCACCGCCGACCGCAAATAACTGGCGTCCGAGATGGGTTTTGTTAAGCAGGATCCAGCTCAGTCCGGCGACCACTAACATCACCACCACCGGCAATCCAATCTGATAATGCTGCTCGCCGACGCTGAACGGCAGCACACGGATTGGCGTCGTCAGCCAGTCCGGCAGGTCGTACAAACTGGTGCCGTTGGTCAGCCACATCAGCATGCCGAACAGCAGCGACTGCATACTGATGGTGACGATGATCGACACGATGCGCAGGCAGTAGATCAGAATCGCGTTGATCATCCCGAGCACCGTGCCGATGGCGACCGCCAGTAAAATGCTGCCGGTCGGGCTGCTCAGGCCGTAGTGAATCGCCAGCGTGGCGATGAGGTACTGCACGACAGAAGCCACGGCGGCGAACGAAATATCGATTCCGCCGGTGACCAGCACCACGAACAGACCGAGGGCAAAGATGCCGCTGACGGCGTAGCTTTCGGTCAGATCCAGCAGGTTCTGTAAAGTCAGAAACTGGTTGGTGAGTAAGGAAAAGGTGACGATCACCACCAGCAATACCCAGGCTAAATAACCTTCGTTGCTGGACGGGCGTAACCGGCTGAGCTTAAGCATTGACCGCCTCCGCAAGTTGTTGCTGGGTAATCGCGCCCGGCAGATATTCGCCAACCACCGTGCCTTCACTGAAATGCAGCACGCGGTCACAGTTGAAATAGACTTCCGGCACTTCGTCGGAAATCAGCAGGATGGAAATCCCCTCTTCCGCCAGTTGGTGGATCAACTGATAAATGCTGGCTTTCGCGCCGACATCGACGCCGACCGTTGGCGAATCGAGGATCAGGATTTTCGGCTGTGTCAGCACCCATTTCGCGAGGACGATCTTTTGCTGATTGCCACCGGAAAGGGTGGAAATCGCCTGTTCGGGACTGGCGACTTTGACGCCGAGTTTTTCGATCCACTGCTGAATGATCTTGTTTTTGCGGTATTCGTCGATCAGATGAAAACGGCTGCGCAGCTGATCCATGATCGCCAGCACGGTGTTGTCGCCCACCGATTGTTGCTGGATCAGGCCGAGCGTCAGGCGATCTTCCGACACATAACCGACGCCGGATTTGATCGCGTCTTCATGGCTGCGAAAACGCACCGGCTTGCTGTCGAGGTAGATTTTGCCGCTGTCGGGTTTGGTCATGCCGAACAGACTGAGTGCCAGTTCGGTGCGGCCGGAACCGAGCAGACCGCATAAACCGAGCACTTCTCCGGCATGCAGTTTGAAACTGACGTCGTGATACTGGCCTGCGCGGCTGAGTTTGTCGGTTTCCAGCATGATGCGTTCGTCATTCATGTTGGCGGCTTTCAGGCGGTAATCGAGTTTCAGGCCGGTCATCAGTTCGGTCAGGCGTTCGCTGCTGACTTCAGAGGCCGGGAATGTGCCGACCTTTTTGCCGTCACGGATCACCGTGACGCTGTCTGAAATCTCCAGCACTTCATCGAGGCGATGGCTGACGAACACCACGCTGATGCCTTTGCTTTTGAGATAATGCACGGTGCGCAGCAACTGATTCACTTCGGTGCGGGTCAGCGAGGCTGTCGGCTCATCCATAATCACTAACCGCGCATCGGCGACCAGCGCACGGCAAATCGCCACCTGCTGGCGCTGGGCAATCGGCAGCGCCGAGACTTTGCTGTCGAGATCCAGCGTGTAATTCAGTTCAGTCAGAATGCGCTGCGCGGTTTCCCGCAGGCGTGACGGGCGATACCAGCCCATCAGCCCCTGCAGGTTGTGGTCGAAGGCGATGTTCTCGAACACGCTGAGGTTCGGGAACAGCGACAAGTCCTGATAAATCACCTGCACGCCAAACTGACGTGCCTGATCCGGAGAAAGTTTGCTGAAACTCTGGCTACCCTGCGACGGCGAGCTGAGCGTGATCTGGCAACCGTTGTCCGGCTGATAAACCCCCGAGATCACTTTGATCAACGTACTTTTCCCGCAGCCGTTGGTGCCCGCCAGGCAGTGAACTTCGCCCTGCATCAGCCGCAGGGAAATGTCGTTGAGTGCACGCTGCCCGCCAAACGTCACCGACAGGTTTTGCACATCAATCAGCGGCGCGTTCTCTGTTTGAATGATCTCGGAGATTGCCATGATTACAGCCCCATTTTGACCAGTTTCGGCAGGTTCGCTTTGTCCAGGCTTTCGGTTTCGTTGCCCAGAATGGTGTGCGTTGCTTCATCGACTTTCACTTTGCCCATGCCTTCAATGGTCATGCCGTCAGTGATTTTTTCGCCTTTCTCCAGCTTCTCGGCGATGCGCACAAAGACTTCACCCGCGACCATCGGGTTCCAGATAAAGCCGCCTTTGATGGCCCCGGCTTTCACCAGACTGGCGCCCTGACCCGGACTGAATGGCCCGAACACACAGATGTCGTCAGTTTTGCCACGGTTAAGCACCGCGCGGCCTGCGCCAATCGGGCCTTGCGAGCCGATCGCCAGAATGCCTTTCAGGTTGGCATCTTTGGACATCAGGTCGTTGGTGGTACGGATGCTGTCATCAAGGGATTCGCCGACACCAAATTTGTCGCCGACCAGATGCATATCCGGATAATGTTCTTTCTGGTAATTGATGGCGGCATCGGCCCATTTCTGATGGAGCGGCACGGTAAGACTTCCGACATACACCGCATAGTCGCCCTTCTCTTTCATGCACTGCGCCAGCGCGATCATGTGATTAATGCCGTGCTGCGTGGCATCGACCATTTCGAAATCCCAGTCGGCATATTTCTGATCCGGCGATTCATGCACGATGACTTTTATCCCGGCGTCGTGAGCGCGTTTCAGTACCGGCTCCAGCACGCGGGCATCGTTGGGCACCACGCCGATCACATCTACTTTCTGGGCGATCAGATCTTCAATCGCACGCACCTGCAACGCCGGATCCGCACTGGTCGGCCCGACCTGCCACGCGTCTATCCCGCGTTTGGCCGCTTCGCTTTTGATCCCGGCTTCCATCGCGTTGAACCAGGCGTTACCGCCGACTTTCACCACCACGCCCATACGAATTTTGTCGGCGGCGTGCGCAGACAGGGACAACATGGCTGTGGCGAACAGGCAGGCAAGAACGGATTTCTTGATCATGTTTACTCTCCTGGGAGGTCAGTTATGTGCCGCAGCTAACGGGCCGTTGCGGCTGTTTTTAGTTTTTTTCTGTAGGGGTGACGGAGAAACTTCAATCACGTTAACGTTGCTCCAGGCCAGTTCCTGGCGGAATTCTTCATCCTCCAGATGGTCTGTTATCAGTGTGTCGATTTCCCGGTAGTGGCAGATCCGCGCAAAAGAGCGGCGGCCGAATTTGCTGGAGTCAGCCAGCAAAATTTTGTGCTCGGAGGAAAGCAGCATTTGCTGTTTCAGCCGTGCGTGATGCTCGTTACTTTCACGGATACCGCCTTCGTGGCTGATGCCGTGACAGGAGAAAAACAGTTTGTTGATGACGAACTCTTTCAGCATTTGTTCGGCCAGCACACCGACAAAATCTTCGTATTTCGCCGAGTATTCACCGCCCAGTCCGATCACCCGCACGTTAGCTTTCACCGCCAGCGTCTGGATGATGTGCACCGAGTTGGTCAGCACCACCAGCTGAATGTCAGGCAACTGGCGCGCCAGAAACCAGCTGCTGGAACTGCTGTCGAGCAGCAGGCAATCGCCGGGATTGATCAGCTGCAAAGCCCGTTTGGCGATACGCGTTTTGCTGTCCGGCGACTGATTGCTGCGGTCACGAAAGGATTCACCCTGTTCAATCTGCGACGGCACATAGGTTTTTTCTGCCGCCGAATGTTCTTTAAACACCGCGCCGCCATGGCTGCGTAACAGCACGCCACGCTTTTCCAGCAGCGCCAGATCCCGCCGCGCGGTTTCCAGCGAGATGCGGCATAACTGCGCCACTTCCTGAACAAGAATGCGTCCGCGCTGGCTGAGAATTTCGGTGATATATCGATGTCGCTCTACTGGCAGCATGTGGTGATTCCTCTTTCCCGATGTCAAATAGGATACGCAGCCGGATGTTTATGGAATGCGCAGTGCCTCAAAGGCGACTGTGCGCATTTTTTGCCACAATCGTCCTGTGATAGTTGTCACGAAAAGGTGAGAAAATATGAAATGTTAAAGTTTGGATCTGTGGTGGGAACGGCATTAAATCGTCATTTGCGTTGCAACAGAACAGCAACAGATTTGCAAACGGTCACAATTCCTCGTGCAATTTAATGACCGTTAATGACCGGTTGTGTGGATTTGACCGTTTTGGGGGAGTGAACGGGGAGCGAACCCCGCTATCAATGATTTACGCTGACTATCTGCCGCCAGCCAGATCGAGAAAGCTGCCGGTGGCGTAAGAGGCGGAATCCGACAGCAACCAGGCAATCGCCTGTGCGACTTCTTCCGGCTGACCGCCGCGCTGCATCGGCAGATTGGCTTTCACGCGATCGACGCGTCCCGGCTCACCGCCGCTGGCGTGCATGTCGGTGTAGATCAGACCCGGACGCACACAGTTAACGCGGATACCGTACGCCGCCACTTCCAGCGCCAGACCGGTTGTCAGGGTATCCACCGCACCTTTCGATGCCGCGTAATCGACATATTCACCCGGCGCACCTAAACGGGAAGCCGCCGAGGACACATTCACAATCGCCCCGCCTTTTCCGCCATGCCGGTGTGACATGATTTTCACCGCCTCACGGCAGCACAGGAAATACCCGGTTACGTTAGTAGACAGCACTTTGTTGATACGTGCAGCAGAGAGATTTTCAATGGTGGTCTGCTGGAACAAAATCCCGGCATTATTCACCAGCGCGGTGATCGGGCCGAGTTCGTTGCTCAGCTGTTTGAACATCGCGACAACCTGCGCTTCATCGGCAATATCAGCCTTCAGCGCGATGGCTTTGCCACCGGACTGATGGATTTCATTGATGACAGATTGCGCTGCGGTTTCGTTATTCACGTAATTCACACCGACGGCGTAACCCTGCTGCGCAAGAAGGAGAGCCGTTGCACGGCCGATGCCGCGACTGGCGCCGGTGACGAGAGCGATTTTCATGAGTGTAAGATTCCATTGGGGGGAAATGAGGAAAGTGCTTACTCCTCCCCCTGCGAAGGGGGAGGCCGGGAGGGGGTTTTAAGGACTAACACTTTGACAAAGCTAACTTTAATTTTTGGATTCTGACCTTAATACCCCACCCCAACCCTCCCCTTCGCAGGGGAGGGAGCAGCCCGAGTTTTTTACTCCTCACCCTTCTCAGCGAGGAGCAGATCGGCGTCTTACTCGTAATCTGACATCGGTACACACGAACAGAACAAATTCCTGTCCCCGTACACGTCATCCAGACGTTTCACCGTCGGCCAGTACTTGTTGTCGTAACCGGCCGGGAATACCGCCACTTCGCGGGTGTACGGATGGTTCCAGTCGCTGACCAGCTCGTTCTGCACGTGCGGTGCATTCACCAGCGGGTTGTCTGCCAGCGGCCATTCGCCTTGCGCCACGCGGTCGATTTCACTGCGGATTGCCAGCAGCGCATCAATGAAGCGATCCAGTTCCACTTTGCTTTCTGATTCGGTTGGTTCAACCATCAGCGTACCGGCCACCGGGAAGGACATGGTCGGGGCATGGAATCCGTAGTCGATCAGACGCTTGGCGATATCCATTTCACTGATACCGGTCGTCTCTTTCAGCGGACGAATATCCAGAATGCATTCGTGCGCCACACGACCATCACGGCCGGTATACAGCACCGGATACGCGTCTTTCAGACGGGTCGCGATGTAGTTCGCATTCAGAATTGCCACCTGGCTGGCTTGTTTCAGACCTTCCGCGCCCATCATGCGGATATACATCCAGCTGATTGGCAGGATGGAAGCACTGCCGAACGGTGCCGCAGAAACCGCGCCGTTTTGCGTCAGCACGCCGTCAATCTGCACCACGCTGTGACCCGGAACGAACGGCGCCAGATGCGCTTTCACACCAATCGGGCCCATGCCAGGACCGCCGCCGCCGTGCGGGATACAGAAAGTTTTATGCAGGTTAAGGTGCGAGACGTCCGCGCCGATGTAACCCGGCGTGGTAATGCCGACCTGTGCGTTCATGTTCGCGCCGTCGAGGTAAACCTGACCGCCGTACTGATGCACAATCTGGCAAACTTCGCGGATAGTTTCTTCGTAAACGCCGTGCGTTGAAGGGTACGTCACCATGATACAAGACAGCTCATCGCCCGCTTTCGCCGCTTTCTCACGCAGGTCGCTCAGGTCGATGTTGCCCTGTTTATCACACGCAACCACTACGACGGTCATGCTCGCCATCTGCGCGGAAGCCGGGTTGGTGCCGTGCGCTGAACTTGGGATCAGGCAGATGTGACGACCGCTTTCGTTACGGCTTTCGTGGTAACGACGGATGGCCAGCAGACCCGCGTATTCGCCCTGCGCGCCGGAGTTTGGCTGCATGCAAACTGCGTCGTAACCGGTAAGCTGAACCAGCCATTGTGACAGCTGACCAATCATCTGCTGATAACCGCCAGCCTGTTCTGTCGGACAGAACGGGTGCAGATCGGCAAATTCCGGCCAGGTTATCGGGATCATTTCTGCCGCAGCGTTCAGTTTCATGGTGCAGGAACCCAGCGGGATCATGGCCTGATTCAGCGCCAGATCTTTTTTCTCCAGACGGTGCATATAACGCATCATCTCGGTTTCGCTGTGGTACTGGTTGAATACCGGATGGGTCAGGATCGGATCCACACGCAGCATAGCAGCAGGAATGGAGTTGCTGTCGGTCGATGCCGCCTTGTCCAGTTTGTCGATATCCAGACCGTTGTCGTCACCCAGCAGGGCAGCGAACAGAACCTGAACGTCTTCGCGGGACGTGGCTTCGTCGAGGGTGATACCGACTGCGCCGTGAATGTCAGTACGCAGGTTCAGACCGAAACTCAGCGCGCGTTCCAGCACGGCGGCTTTGTCTTTGACTTCAACAGTCAGCGTGTCAAACCAGGTGTTATGACGCAGCGTCAGGCCACCCTGTTTCAGGCCAGCGGCCAGAATGTCGGTCAGACGGTGAATACGTGACGCAATGCGTTTCAGGCCTTCAGGACCGTGGAATACCGCATACAGACTGGCAATATTCGCCAGTAAAACCTGCGAGGTACAAATGTTGGAGTTGGCTTTTTCGCGGCGGATATGTTGCTCGCGGGTCTGCATCGCCATACGCAGTGCAGTTTTGCCTGCGGCATCACGGGAAACCCCGATGATACGGCCCGGCATGGAACGTTTGAATTCGTCTACACAGGCGAAGAATGCCGCGTGCGGACCACCGTAGCCCATCGGCACGCCAAAGCGTTGCGCGGAACCGAAGACCACGTCTGCGCCCTGCTTGCCCGGTGCAGCCAGCAGCACCAGCGCCATAATATCAGCGGCAACGCTGGTAATAATTTTGCGGGATTTCAGTTCGCCCAGCAGCGCGGTGTAATCGTGAACTTCACCGGTGGTGCCAACCTGCTGCAGCAGCACGCCGAACACGCCTTCCAGCTCGAGCACTTTTTCGGCTTTATCAACGATGATGTCAAAACCGAAGGTTTCCGCGCGGGTGCGTACCACATCCAGCGTTTGCGGATGCACGTCGTCTGCCACGAAGAAACGGTTGGCATCTTTGAGTTTGCTGGCACGTTTTGCCAGCGCCATCGCTTCGGCTGCAGCAGTCGCTTCATCAAGCAAAGAAGCAGAAGCCAGATCCAGCCCCGTTAAGTCTAAAGTCAGTTGCTGGAAGTTCAGCAGCGCTTCAAGACGGCCCTGTGATACTTCCGGCTGATACGGCGTGTACGCGGTGTACCAGCCCGGATTTTCCAGCATATTGCGCTGGATAACCGGCGGTGTCAGCACCGCGCTGTAACCCATACCGATGTAGGATTTATAGCGTTGATTCTGGCTGGCAATGGCTTTCAGCTCAGCCAGCGCCTGATGTTCCGTGACGGCATCACCGACAGCCGGCGGGCCAGGTAACTGGATATCGACCGGAACGATCTGCTGGATCAGCGCATTTAAAGAATCCGCACCGACCGTCTCCAGCATC
This sequence comes from Rahnella sp. GSA61A, assembly GCF_019969905.1. NCBI lineage: Bacteria > Pseudomonadati > Pseudomonadota > Gammaproteobacteria > Enterobacterales > Yersiniaceae > Rahnella > Rahnella sp. GSA61A. The sequence continues at coordinate 89,768 of NZ_JAHXYO010000020.1, forward strand.
TGTTGCTGCTGCTGAGAAGACGGACCGATGTGGCGGCCGATAAAGGCTTCGCTGTGTTCGAGTTGGCTGAGAGTCTGAGTCATTTGCTACGCATTCCTGAAATCTGCTGGAGGTGTCTTGGGATACTGACAAAAGCTACGGGTCTGGAACTGCCCCGCAAGCGGGTTGCGGGGCGGGTAATGCAATGTGTAATTACTCGTCGATGGACGCTGAGTAGGCTTGTGCATCAAGCAGCTTGGCCAGTTCGCTTTCGTCTGACGCTTTAATCTGGAACAGGAAACCGGTGCCGTATGGCTCGCTGTTGACCAGCTCCGGAGAACCTTCCAGTTCGCTGTTAACTGCAACGATTTCGCCGCTAATTGGAGAGTAAATATCTGACGCCGCTTTGACGGATTCAGCCACGGCGCAATCTTCACCGGCGGCAACTTCACGGCCGACTTCTGGCAGATCAACGAAAACCATATCGCCCAGTAACTCCTGTGCGTGTTCGGTGATGCCTACGGTATAAACGCCGTTGCCTTCTGAACGTATCCACTCGTGGGAGGATGCGTATTTCAAATCTGCTGGAACATTGCTCATGTTACTTTCTCCAAAAAAAGTGCTTAATTCAGCGTTAACCGGATAATTTTTATCACGAATTCGTTACTGCACCAGCGGTTTGCCGTTACGGACAAAACCGGGTTTGGTGACTTTTACCGGCATTTCACGGTTGCGGATCTGCACAATGGCATTTTCGCCAATGCCTGCCGGAACGCGTGCCAGTGCAATACTGTAGCCCAGCGTCGGAGAGAATGACCCGCTGGTGATCACGCCTTCCAGCGTGTTGCCCGCGCTGTCGGTGAATCGCACCGGCAGTTCGTTACGCAATACACCTTTCTCGGTCATCACCAGGCCGACCAGCTGTTCGGTGCCCTGCTCGCGCTGTCTTTCCAGTGCGTCACGGCCAATAAAGTGACGGTCTTCCGGTGTCCAGGCGATGGTCCAGCCCATGTTGGCCGCCAGCGGCGAAACGCCTTCGTCCATTTCCTGACCGTAGAGATTCATACCGGCTTCCAGACGCAGCGTGTCGCGCGCGCCCAGACCGGCGGGCTTCACGTCTGCTGCCAGCAATTTCTGCCAGAAATCCGCCACCTGCTCTTGCGGCAGCGCGATTTCATAACCCGCTTCGCCGGTATAACCGGTTGTCGCGATAAACAGGTCGCCGGACTGCACGCCAAAGAACGGCTTCATGCCCGCGACAGCTTGTTTTTGCCCGGCGGTAAACAAGGTTTCCGCTTTTTCTTTCGCCTGCGGCCCCTGTACAGCGACCAGCGCCAGATCATCACGCACCGTCAGTTCAACAGCGTACGGTTCTGCATGCTGCGAAATCCATGCCAGATCTTTCTCGCGGGTAGCGGAGTTAACCACCAGACGGAAATAATTTTCGTTGAGGAAGTAAACAATCAGGTCGTCGATCACGCCGCCGGACGCATTGAGCATACCGGTATAGAGCGCTTTGCCGGGAACGGTGAGTTTGGCGACATCGTTCGCCAGCAGGTAACGGAGGAATTCACGGGTACGGGCACCGTGGAGATCGACAATGGTCATGTGCGAGACGTCAAACATACCGGCATCCTGACGCACGATGTGGTGTTCATCCAGTTGGGAGCCGTAATGCAGAGGCATCATCCAGCCGTGGAAATCGACCATACGCGCACCGCACGCAACATGTTGTTCATAAAGCTGAGTCTGCTTAACCATCTTATTCCTCATTTGAATACAAATGCATAAACGGCACACCACGTAAAAACCCAAAATCATTCGTGTTAGATCAAGGCGGCAACTGAGTGAATCCCCGGGAGCATACATAAGTATGTGACCGGGGTTCGCGAAGGAAGCCAACGCGGAGATAGCTCGAATGATGACGGGATTTTGCGTGGTGGCGCAAACGATACCCTTGCTCGAACTTACCACTGAATCTCCCTGCTAACCATAAGTTAAAATATGCAGAGCAGAATGAATGTCAGTGATCTCACAAGGGCATTGTGCAGAGTTTTTGACTGGTAAACTGGGGTTTGTGGCGCAAAATCTACAAATAAACATCAAAAGTATCGATGTTATATAACGACAAGGCCGGATTTCTCACCATTTGCAGAATGAGAAATCCGGCCCCGGATTAGAAAAAGTAATGGAAAAATTGAGCTAAAATTAGATTATTTCAATCGAAGCGAATCGTCCCGTAACCATTCCGGTAAATCATTCAGCCCCATTGCCTGGCGGACCAGTTTCGGCTTCACGCCCGGCAGGGAATCCGCCAGCGTCAGGCCAATATCACGCAGCAGTTTTTTGGCCGGATTGTCACCGGCAAACAGTTCGCGGAAGCCCTGCATCCCGGCAAGCATCAGCGCAGCGCTGTGTTTACGACGACGCTCGTAACGACGCAGGTACATGTGCTGGCCGAAATCTTTGCCTTCTTTTTGCAGGCGTTTGATTTCGGAGGCCAGTTCTGCGGCATCCATAAAACCTAAGTTGACACCCTGCCCGGCCAGCGGATGCACGGTGTGTGCCGCATCGCCCACCAGCGCCAGACGTTGTCCGGCAAAACTGCGGGCATAACGGCCGGTCAGCGGAAAGGTCACGCGATCGCTTTCTACGGTACAAATACCCAGACGCAGGTCAAAGGTACTGGCAAGGATTTTGTTGAACTCTTCCGGCTCAAGCGCACTCAGGCGCTGCGCTTCATCCGGTGACACTGACCAGACGATAGAAGACAGATGTGCATCCGCCAGCGGCAGAAATGCCAGAATACCTTCGCCGTGGAATACCTGCCTTGCGACAGACTGGTGCGGTTCTTCAGTGCGTATGGTCGCCACCAGTGCATGATGGCGATAATCCCAGAAGGTCAGCGGAATATCGGCGTGCTTACGCAGCCACGACTGTGCGCCATCCGCGCCGACCACTAAACGCGCGCTGAGCTGACGTTCATCACTCAGGGTAATGAAGGCTTCATTTTCTCCCCACGCCACATTTTTCAGTGTTGCCGGTGTGAGCAATGTGATGTCGGAAGATTTTTCCGCACGTTGCCACAAGGCGCGGTGGATCACCTGATTTTCAATAATATGGCCCAGATGGCTGAAACCGTATTCTTCGCCGCGGAACGCGATTTTGCCGAAGCTGTCGCGATCCCAGACTTCCATCCCCTGATAGGCATTGGCACGCTGCGCAATAATGTTGTCCCAGACGCCGATATATTTCAGCAGACGTTCACTGGCAGCATTGATCGCTGAAACCCGCAAGCCAGGCTGTTCCGGCAAGGGCGTATCAAGATCCGGCTGCTGATTTTCCAGTACGGCAACACGCAGACCGCTGCCCTGTAATCCGCACGCCAGCGCCAGACCAACCATTCCGCCACCGGCGATAACCACATCAAAAGATTGCATAATTTTTCCTGTAGGGATTAACGGTCAACCCAACCTAACGTTCTGCGAGTGAAAGCATCGCGTAATGGCGTAATGCCTTCCATCGCCAGTAAACCGAGATTGCGCCCGACCATTAACGGCAGCCAGCGATTGGCAAAGAGGTGGATCAAGCCATCGGTAACGCCGACGGTTGCCTGCTGATCGGGCTGACGGCGCTGCTGATATTCACTCAGCACGCGGTAACTGCCGACATCGGCACCTTGTGCAGCAGCATTAGCCAGTGTTTCCGCCAGCGTCATGACGTCACGCAGACCGAGGTTAAAACCCTGTCCGGCAATCGGATGCAGCGTTTGCGCCGCGTTGCCAACCAGCGCCAGACGGTGGCTGATGTGACTATTGGCTTGCTGTAATTGCAGCGGATAACTGAACCGTTTACCGGCCTGCCGGAAGGTGCCCAGTCGCCAGCCGAAAGCTTTTTGCAACTCACTGAGGAACTGCGCTTCGCTCCAGTGATCAATCTTGCCTTTCGCTTCGCGCGGATGACACCAGACCAGTGAACTGCGGCCATCGGACATCGGCAGCAGTGCCAGCGGACCGTGTTGGGTGAAACGCTCGAAAGCACGATTGTGGTGCGGCTCGCTGGTCGCCACGTTGGCGATGACGGCAATCTGGCCATAATCTTCACGCTGCCAGCCAATATTGCAGGCTTTTGCCAGCGAAGAATGCGAACCGTCAGCGGCCACCAAAAGCTGTGCTGTCAGCGTTTGACCGCTGTCGAGCGTCACGCTGGCGGAATCTTGTGAACGCGCGACATCCATAACTTTCGCCGGACAATGCAGCGTGACGCCGGGTGCATTTTTCAGCATCGCAAACAGGCGCTTACCGACTTCATGCAACTCAACCACCTGCCCCAGCGCCTCGACGCCATAATGCGCGGCATTGAGATTCACAAAGGCCGCGTGACCACGATCGCTGACATGGATATCACGGATTGGCGTGGCGATTGCCGCCAGGGCAGACCAGATCCCCACCCGCGATAATTGCTGGCAGGTTCCCTGTGCCAGCGCAATCGAGCGGGCATCAAAGCCCGGGTGTCCGTGATGTTCCGGCGCAGTGGCTTCCACCAGATGCACCGCCAAACGTCCCTGCGTCAGCGAGGAAATCGCCAGCGCCAGCGTGGCACCGGTCATGCCGCCGCCAACAATTACGATGCTCATATTATTTCTTTGCCGCCGCCATTAACGCTTCAATATCATCGGCTTCTTTCACCACATCGCCGGTCAGAATTTCAATACCGGTGGTGGTGATCAGAATGTCGTCTTCAATACGGATACCGATGCCGCGGTACGCTTCCGGTACGTCGGCATCCGGCGCGATATACAGACCCGGTTCAACGGTCAGCACCATGCCCGGCTCCAGCGTACGGCTGCGATCCACTGAGCCATAATGGCCGACATCATGAACGTCCAGCCCCAGCCAGTGGGAAAGACCGTGCATGAAGAACTGGCGGTGTGCCTGCTCCGCGTAAAGGGTTTCAACATCACCTTTCATCACGCCCAGTTTGACCAGACCTTCAATCATCACGCGAACTGCGGCTTCGGTCGCGGCCTGAATGCTGCTGCCCGGCCCGAACACTTCCAGCGCTTTATATTCTGACGCCAGCACGATGTCGTAGATTTCGCGCTGCGCTTTGCTGAATTTGCCGTTCACCGGGAACGTGCGGGTGATATCACCGGCATAACCCTGATATTCACAACCAGCGTCAATCAGCACTAAATCGCCGTCACGCAGTTCACATTCGTTTTCGGTGTAATGCAGGATGCAGCCGTTTTCGCCGCCGCCCACAATGGTGTTATAGGAAGGATAACGTGCACCGTGACGGGTGAATTCGTGATGAATCTCGCCTTCAAGCTGATATTCGAACATGCCCGGACGGCATTTTTCCATCGCACGGGTATGGGCCAGCGCGGTGATGTGTCCGGCGCGGCGCATAACGGCAATCTCTTCAGCCGATTTGAACAGGCGCATGTCATGCACCCACGGACGCCAGTCGGTGACAGTGGCCGGGGCCGAGAGATTCTGACGGAAGCCTTTGCGCAGTTTTTCCATGGCACGGTTAACGATTTCATCCGCATAGGCGTAATCGCCCTGTGCGTGATACAGCACGTCGAGACCGTTAAGCAGCAGATGAAGCTGATCGTTGATATCATCAAAAGGCAGCGCTTTGGTCACGCCAAGCCTGGCGGGCGCGGCTTCCTGACCTAAACGACGACCAAACCAGATTTCAGCGGTGAGATCACGGACGCGGTTAAACAGGACGCTGTGGTTATGATTTTCATCACTTTTCACCAGGATCAATACCGCTTCCGGCTCATTGAAACCGGTGAAATACCAGAAATCACTGCTCTGACGATACGGGTATTCACTGTCGGCACTGCGTGGTGCTTCGGGCGCAGAAAAAATTACCGCAGCACTTCCCGGGGCCATCTTCGCTAACAGCGCCTGACGACGATTCTCGTACTCTTGCTGAGTCATCACCTTCTCCTGAAATCGTTTTAATGAGTGCAATCAGTTTATGTAATGCAATGTACCATCAATGCAAAGTACGGTGATTTTCCGCAGCCGTCGGGCGGCTGTGGCCAAATTCACCAAAGCACAGAATGGCGGCAACACGGACGTACTCCACCACTTCCTCTAAAGATTGCGCCAGTTGTTCCTGATCTTCATCTTCGTCGTAGCCCAGTTGCGCGATGCTGCGCAAATCGTCGATCGCTTCACCGACTTCGCCTTTCACTTTGGCGAGTTTTGGCTGCATCATGCCCAGGCCAAGCAGGAAATGGTTAACCCATCCGGCCAGCGCATCGGCACGCTCAAAGATGTGTTTTTCATCGTCGGGCATCAACATTTTGAATTCGAAGCTGTCATCTTCGAGAGTGTCTGACGTCACTTTGCGCAATTGTTGCAGCAAATCTGCCAGCGTGTGCGGGAAGGCCATACCTTCGTTAGTCAGATCATGCACCATCGTCAGCCAGCTGCCGTCGCGATTGCCACCGCACAGCAAACCACTGATCAAACCGTGCATTTCTGCTGCGGTCAAAGCAACCGATTGTTGTTTCAGGTTTTGATCCAACGAATCGTAAGTAGGGTAAGTATTCTCTATAGACATGCGCATTCGCCATCGTTGGCAGGTTAAGTTCGTGTTATGCTACCACCAAGGTCTGTCGTAGTACCAGATTAGCAGCCCGTGATGGGGTGGTCTTAAACATGAATGGCACGCTCTGAACAATCGGGCAGCAGTCAGCCGGTCATGGGGTTGTAACCTGGTATTGAGATAGTTATAGTGGCGCCCGCTTCCAACATCCTGCGCCAGGTCGTAGTGGTCACGTTGGGGCGGACGAATAAATTAGCAGGAAGGTGGCATGTCTGCACAACCGGTAGATATTCAAATTTTTGGTCGCTCTTTACGGGTGAATTGTCCGCCAGAACAACAGGAAGCACTGAATCTGGCAGCTGAAGATCTTAATCAGCGGTTGCAAGATCTGAAAGTTCGCACTAGAGTCACCAATACGGAGCAACTGGTATTCATCGCGGCATTGAACGTATGTCACGAACTTGCTCAGGAAAGGTTGAAAACGCGCGACTACGCATCCAATATGGAACAACGTATACGGATGTTGCAACAAACCATCGAGCAGGCATTGCTCGAACAAGGCCGGATCTCTGAACGTGAAGGGGCGCCTTTCGAATAACACACGTTGCTGACTGACTGGTCACAGGTCGTCAGAAACGGTAAAAAATTTCTCTGAGATGTTCGCCAGCGGGCCCGTCCCCTGAGCCGATAATTAGTACCAACAGAATGTGATGATCCGTAATCGGTGCGCATGCTCGGTCCGTCCGAGAAGCCTAAAGATTGCGACAGCACGTTCACCTTGAACCATGGGTTCAAGGGTTACAGCCTGCGACGGCATCTCGGAGATTCCCCTTTCTTTTTGGTACATCCCTTTCTGGTGTTTGTATCTATGCCCTACACGCCGCTTTTTGCTTCTGCCCGACAAACCATCCGCAGTGAAATACGCCAACGCAGAAATACGCTGACCGCTGAACAGCAAACTCATTTTGCGCTGCAGGCTGCAGAACGCGTTGCAACCCATCCGAAAATTCATTCCGCCACTTCAGTCTCCCTGTTTCTGTCCTTTGATGGTGAGCTGGATACCGCACCGTTGATCGCCCGTTTGTGGAACGAAGGCAAACAGCTTTGTCTGCCAGTGCTGCACCCTTTCTCGCCGGGTAATCTGCTTTTTCTGCGTTATACGCCCGATACGACGCTGGTGCGCAACCGGCTCAACATTCTTGAGCCACAACTGGATGTCACGCAGGTGATCCCGCTGGCGCAGCTGGATATCATCCTGACGCCGCTGGTGGCGTTCGACAGTGCGGGGCAACGTTTAGGTATGGGTGGTGGCTTTTATGACCGCACACTTGAGCGCTGGAAAGAAGGCGGGCCGTATCCGATCGGATTAGCGCACGATTGTCAGCATGTCGATGCTTTACCGGTGGAACACTGGGATGTGCCTTTACCTGAGGTCATCACGCCTGGAAAAGTGTGGAGATGGTGATGCCAGACGATATAAATCCACGGTAAGCAGAGTGCCAGCCAGAAATAGAAAGCATACCTCATAAGTATGTTGTAACTAAGCTTGAAATCCGCACGTCTCCCTCGCTTTTTAAAAACCCAACCCATTGAAATTAATAATACTTTCTCTTTATACATACCGTTACACGCCGAAACCAATCACTCACGGACAGCAAGGTTTGTCACGCCTATTATTCTCACATCGGCCCCGCAGTGGGGTAGACACACAAACCAAGATCCCTGAGGAATTAAAGATGAAAAAAGTATTAGCTCTGGTTGTAGCCGCTGCAATGGGCCTGTCTTCTGTCGCTTTCGCTGCTGAAACTACCGCAACGCCGGCACCTGCTGCTACCACAACCACCGCAGCTCCGGCTCATGCCACTAAGCATAAAGCACACAAGAAACCTGTTCAGAAAGCGCAAGCTGCCAAGAAACACAAAAAAGCCGCTAAAAAAGCACCAGTCGCTCAGAAGGCGCAGGCGGCTAAGAAACACGTGAAACACGCTAAAAAAGCGGCTCCTGTTGCTCAGAAAGCGCAGGCGGCTAAGAAGCACGTGAAACACGCTAAGAAAGCGGCTCCTGTTGCTCAGAAGGCGCAGGCGGCTAAAAAGCACGTGAAACATGCTAAGAAAGCTGCTCCGGCTAAAGCAACTCCGGCAGCATAAGAAGTCACTAAGAAGTCTTTGTGAACGAATCTGTTCACTCTTATCAAGACTGAAAAATTTAACACCCGGTTCGCCTAATGCCGATCGTTTAAGGATCAGTTGACCGATCCGGTGGCTCGTGTAAAAAGGGTTCATGCTCATCATGGACCCTTTTTAAATGGAACTTTCACAAGCTCTCGGTATTATCAATCTTACTGCCCC